>SKZX01000093.1 GCA_007127175.1 Desulfobacterales bacterium | reverse complement strand
CGGATGTCATGGCCGGCGGCTTTTTCCTGCTGAAGGGAGGCGTGTGAGCCGGGTACCCGCAGCAGGTCGCCGAAAGTGGCGATGATGGTGTTTTCGCGTTTTGCCAGTTCGATAAACGCGTCGATTTCTTTCTGGTCTGTAACGCACACCGGGCACCCCGGCCCGGAGACCAGGGATATGGATTCGGGCAGCAGTGCGCGGATGCCGCTGCGGAAGATGGATACGGTATGGGTGCCGCAAACTTCCATGATGCGCATGGCAGCCGGCCCGGTCTGGGCGATCCGGTCTGCAATCGCCCGGCAAAGCGCGCGGTTCTGGTCGTGATCGGGTAAGTTCACGTCAACTGTCCGTTCAATTGTTTTTTGTACATTGCCGCCGCTGCAACAGCCTGGCCCAGGGCCAGGCCGCCGTCATTGGACGGCACCAACCGATGGGAATAAACAAGGAAGCCTTTCGTCTCGAGTGCGTCTGTAAGGCCCTTGAGCAACACCCGGTTCTGGAAAACCCCGCCGCTCAATGCCACCCGGTCCAGGCCGGTCTCCTTGCGAAGCTGCGTGCAGATATCGGCAAATAGCCGGATCACCGTCCAATGAAACCGGGCGCTGATTTCAGGCGCTGATGCGCCGCGGGCAATGGCGCTCACAACACCGGCAATGATCGGGCGGACCGGGATCGGCCCCCTGCCGCCCGGGGGCAGTTCGTATGGGAATGTTTTTCTGCCGTGCAGGGGAGACCTGTCGTCCGGCACCCGCATTTCCATCTCCATGGCCGCCTGCCCCTCGTAATGGACCTGCCGCCGGATGCCCGTGATCGCAGCAACCCCGTCAAAAAGGCGCCCGAGGCTCGAGGTGAGGGGCGAATGGATGCCGCGTGTAATCATGCGGTCAATGACGGCAAGGGTCTTTGCCGGCAGCTCGCGCAGTACCGGGAGGTCCGGCCGGTTTTCTCCGAACGCGTCGTGCAGGTAGGCCGCCGCCATCCGCCAGGGCTCTTTTATGGCCGCCTGTCCCCCCGGCATGGGGACGTAGGCCAGGTGGGCAGCCCGCTCAAATGCGCCGTGATTTGCGGTCAGCACCTCCCCGCCCCACACATGGCCGTCCGTGCCAAAGCCGGTCCCGTCGAACGCCAGGCCGATCACATCGCCGTCCACATGGTTTTCCGCCATGCAGGAAACAATGTGGGCATGGTGGTGCTGGACGGGTATCTGCACGAGGCCGGTTTGTGAACGGGCATATTGCGTGCTCATATAATCCGGGTGCGGGTCGAAGGCGACCACTTCGGGTGTGATATCCAGGATGCGCTTCATGTGTTTTACGGTCTGCTCGAAGAAATCGAGCGTGCGCAGGTTTTCCATGTCGCCGATGTGCTGGCTCAAAAATGCACGGTTGCTTTTCGTCAGGCAGAGGGTGTTTTTCAGCTCCCCCCCGCAGGCCAGTATTTCCGGCATTTCGGCACTCAGAAAAACCGGAGTCGGGATGAACCCCCGGGAGCGGCGGAGCATCCGCGCAGCCCCCGCCGCATGAAAGACAATGGTGTCGTCGCTTCTCAGGTAAATGTCGCGGTCGTGGAGCAGAAAGGCGTCGGCAATGCCTGAAAGGCGTGATATGGCATCTTCATTGTCGATGGAGATAGGCTCTTCGCTCCGGTTGCCAGAGGTCATGACCAGGGCGGAGAACCCTTGCGCCATCAAGAGGTGGTGGAGGGGCGTGTAGGGCAGCATTACGCCGAAATACCGGTTGCCGGGGGATACCGCGGCCGCAATGGGGTTTGGGTTCCGCTTCCTGACCAGCACAATGGGCCGGGCGGGCGATGCCAGGAGCGTTCGCTCCTCCGGCGTCAAAACGGCGAATTGTTCGATGGCCTTCAGGTCCGGGGCCATGAGGGCAAAGGGTTTTTCCTCCCGCCCCTTTTTTTGGCGCAGGCATTGGACCGCCTTGTCGTCAAGGGCGTTTACGGCAAGGTGAAAGCCGCCCAACCCTTTTATCGCCAGTATGCGGCCGCTTGTGATCATGCGGCCCGCTTCTTTCAGGGGGTCACCCGTTTCTACCCGGCGCCCTGCGGCGTCATGCAGGCGGATTTGCGGTCCGCAAACCGGGCAGGCATTGGGCTGGGCATGAAACCGCCGGTCAAGCGGGTTGGTGTATTCGGCCAGGCATTCCGCGCACATGCCGAAATGCTTCATGGAGGTGTTGGGTCGATCATAGGGGACATCGCCCGTGATTGTGTAGCGGGGGCCGCAGTCCGTGCAATTGGTAAAGGGGTACCGGAAACGCCGGTCATGGGGGTCCAGTATTTCCCTGAGGCAATGGTCGCACGTGCCGATGTCCGGTGGTATCAGGGTGTTCAACTGTGCTTCGCGCCGGCTTGGGGCAATAATGAAATCCGTAAACCCCTGGGCGGTGCCGGCGTATTCTTCGATGTCCGTGATATGGGCCAGCGGCGGTTTTTCTGCCGCTATCTGGCGGCAAAACGCGTCAATGGCGCCGGGTCTGCCCTCCACGTGAATTGAGACCCCGGAAGAGGTGTTTTTCACGGACCCATTGAGATGCCAGCGCCTTGCGAGCCTGTAGATAAAAGGCCGGAAACCCACCCCCTGGACGATGCCCCTGATCTGAAATTTTCGGGCTGAAACGGATGTTGTCATCGGTTTTCACTATCCATGCGCATTTTTTCGGCGGCTGCCTGAGATTGTCCACCCCACCGCGGCCACGGATAACGGAAAAACGGCCAGGATGAAATCGTGCGCGGGCATTATGGCCATGAACCTGAAACCAATATATCAGAATACACACAAAATGCGCGCCAATTTTTTTGATTGTCCCGGCGCCGTGACCAAATCCTTTTCAACCTGTAAAAAATATGATCACTGCGGTCCCTGAAACGTTACGTAAGGTAACACCCACTTGATGAAACCCTTGTTCCGGAATGACGCATGAGCCCACGGATTGCCGGCATGTACAGGGACTTCTCATTATCCATGGAAGGCCATCCGTGGTTATGGCATGCAAGTTGCTATGATATATTTGCAAAGGTAAAGGCATTGAAACGGTGCGAGTAATGAGTAGTTGTATAAAAAACACAGGCGCCCGATGGGGTTCACATTCCCCGGATCGGGTGCAGGAGGGCCCCCATGAAAGAACCTGCAAAAATCCTGGTGCTGCTGGATGGATCGGATCGGGCGCTCGATGCCGTCCGGTACGTGGCGTCGGTGCGAGGTTTTTCCCCGCTGACGGTTGTGGTGCTTTTCAATGTGCACGCACATCTTCCCCAGAGCTATCTTGACCTTGAAAAACAGCCTGATAGCCCGGATGAAGACGCCTGTATCGGCCCATGGCTGTCCGCCCAGGAGACGCGCCGTCTGCAGTACATGGAAAAAGCCCAGCGGATATTGAAAGAAGGCGGCATTGAAGACGTGAAAATCCGTGTTCAGCAGTTAAGCATTGGCGTGGCACGGGACATTATCGCCGAGGCCCGCCGGGAATACGCGGCGGTCGTCATGACCCGGCGGGGCATGGGGTTGCTGGCGGGGCTTCCCATCGGCAGCGTTGCCAACAAGCTTCTGCACAAAATGTCGTTTGTCCCGGTTATCCTGGCGGTCGGGCATGCGGTTTCGGATCGGGTGCTCATCGCCGTGGACGGTTCCCCGGACGCCAAAAGGGCGGTCTCCTTTGCCGGGGAAATGCTCAATGGCGGAAGTCGGGTGGGGATGATTCATGTCATCAGGAATCATCCCGGCACGGATTATGAAATGACCGACGGGCAATTGAAACGGGCAAGGGAAGAAATGGAAAAAACCTTTGCAGAAATGAAGGCGCAGCTCGAAAACAGGGGGCTCGAGCCGGACGCCATATCGGTAAAAATTGTTGACCACTCCCCCAGCCGGGCGGGCGCCATCCTGGAAGAAGCGACCGTCGGCCGGTATGACACGATCGTGCTTGGGCGCAAGGGGTTGTCCCGCGTTTCGGATTTTTCCATGGGTCGGGTCAGCACCAAGATCGTCCAGATGGCTGATCGCCACGTGCTCTGGTTGGTATGAATATTCCGGGCCATGGGGGGCGTAACGGTTTTTTTTGACCAGAAACCCAAAAAGCGCTGTCAATCATCGGGATTAAAACAGCCGAAGGCCATAACCGGCATGCCGGGGTATGCCATGGACGAATCGGCATGCCCCAGGACAAGGCCGGCGCAGGCAGGGCGCATGGTTTCCACGAGTTTGCCGAAGGCGTTGTATATCCTCGCAACAGGTTTTTCCGGTGACACCAGGTCTCCGGGCCTTGCCAGGAAACGGATGATCCCGCTCGACGAGCTATAGGGGTGCTGGCGATAGTCGAGAACCCGTCCGGAAACAATGGCCGGCAGATCGTATCCTTTGTCCCGGAAAACGGGTTTCAAGGTGGGGTCAAGTATTCCCATGTGCATCAGCAGATCGGTGACAGCATTTACCCCGACGGTGATATTTTTCTCATTGATGACGTAGGATTCCCCCATTTCAAGAGTAAAGGCGCAGATGCCTTCCCGGATGAGGCTGTGGGAAAGCGACCGGTGCAGCACCTCGGTGTCGCGGATGACCGGCAGGCCGCATTTAAGCGCAAAAGCGGCGGTTTTCCGGAAAATATCGTCCGGGTATGCCATGCCGTGCCCTTCCGGGCGGGGGGGGTCGGGCGGCGCATCAATCAGGGCGTAGGGGATCGAGCGGGTCCAATCAGTGTGCAGGTCCACCACGAGTACGGGGTGTGTTTCGGTAATGGTGTCAAAAATGATCCGGGCGAGCCTTTCCCCCAGCGTGCCGGCGGCTTTCCCGGGAAAAGACCGGTTCAGGTCCTCCCGGGAAAGCGGAATGTTCCGTGACACGGCTTCAAACCCGGTGGGGTTCATCAGGGGGAAGGCATGCAAAGCTCCTTTCAGCAGCCCGTGTTTTCTGATTGTTTTGAAAATTTCCTGGATAATGACGATGCCGCCGACCTCGTCACCGTGGCAGCAGGCCGTCAGCCATACGGCCGGACCGGGCAGTGCGCTGCGGGCGCTCATGTAGGGCAGACGCCGGCGGGACAAATCTGATCCGGTCAGGATTTTCAGAAACGTATAGTGTATTTTCGTTTTCATGTATCCGTTTGACGGATGTGCCGCCTCATGCGCTTGCCAGGCGTGCCGCTTCCGGTTGCGAATTCGCCTGCTGCGGGGCTGACATGGCGGCATGTTCGATTCTCTGCTCGGCGGCCTGCAGGATGGCCTGCAGCATCCCGCCATAGGAAATGGCGTTGAACCCGGCCATTTTGGCCAGGTGCCCGTCCCAGCACCAGCCCGGGTTCGGGTTGACCTCGAGCAGCTTGGGGTTGCCGTTTTTGTCCAGGCGCCAGTCGAACCTGCCGTAATCCCTGACCCCCAGCCGTTCAAAAAGTTTCAGGCAGCACTCCGTGATGAACCGCTCCGTGTTTTCGTCCAGGCGGGTGGGCACGGACCTGATGCGGTAATACGGGGAGTCGGGAAGCCATTTTGCCTCGTACCCGCATATCTTCGGGAGATTTTCAGGGACATCGTCGTAATTCTCCTCGGTAATGGGCAAGACCGTGTAAGATGTCAACGGGTTTCCAATGATACCGACACTCAGGTCCTTGCCTTCGAGAAATTCCTCAACGAGAATCGGCTTGTCGTATCCCAGTTTTTCACGGATCATGGTGATGGCGGCAATAAGTTGTTCATGCGTCCATGCCACGCTTTCCCGGGTGATGCCGAATGATGAGTCCCCGAAGTTGGGCTTGACGATCACCGGGAAATCAAAGGAAAGGTGAAAGGACGCATCGTCTGATTCCACCAGGAATGCTTCCGGAACCGGAATGTTCATCTCCTTTGAAATTCCCCGCACCAGGGATTTGTCGTAGCAGAACGCAAGGCACTGCGATGCGGCGCCGGTATACGGGATCTTGAGCATGTCCAGCAGCGCCGGGATGTGCAGCTCCCGGGTGGGATCGTTGTCAAATCCCTCATCGCAGAGGTTTACCGCAAGGTGGACCCGTCCGGCGATTTTCTGAAGGTCGGCCATGAGTGTGTCGTGGTCGGACAGATAGGTGAACACGTACCCCGGAATCTGGTTCAGGGCTGATTTCAGGGCATCGATGGTGTAGAAATCGTCGTCGTCAAAAACGGACAGAGGCTTTAAGGGGTCCGGCTTCCGCGGGTCGCCCATCAGGACGACAACATGCTTGCTCCCTTTTTGCGGTTTTTTCGGCGTCCACTGCTTTCTGATCCGCCCGGTGATCACAATCCGCTTGCCCATCATGCCAAGGTCCTGGTTTCTTGAAGACTGGGTAACAATGTCGCCGTTGTTCGTCGCGTCCTCGAACCCCGTGTTTTTGAGGATCTCCACCAGTTCATCACCGGTATAGAGGCGTTCTGCATAGAACTGGTCTGCGATCACCCCCTTGTTCACATCGGTGATGACCTCCCTGGATATCAGGCGCCGGGTGTTTGCGGAAAGGGAGCGTTCCCGGCAGACGAACAGCTTCTTGTCGATCCATTCCCAGGTGCGCGCTTGAAAATGTGCCTTCATGTAGTGGCCGTCGGTCACATCCAGCAGTATGCGGCCCCATGGCTTGAGCACCCTTCGGATTTCCTCCAGGATGCGGATGTCGTCGTGGGCATTGTCGAAATATCCGAAACTGTTGCCCATCATCATGACGACATCGAAGGTGTCCGTTGGGTAGGGAAGCTTTCTGGCATCCCCTTCCCTGAAACGGACGGGAAGAGATCGGTTTCTTGCTTCACTGCGGGCTTTCTGAATAAGGTAACGGGAACGGTCGAGCCCTTCCACGCGATACCCGCGGCGGGCCATTTCAATGGCATGCCGACCCTGCCCGCAGCACAGGTCCAATATCATGTCATCTGCGCCCGGGTTCAGCAGGGACAGGAAAAGGTCTATTTCCCTGCGCGTCATTTCGGCATCCCTCACCACATCGGCGTCGGTTTTCAGGTACAGGGGGTTGAATATTTTGCACCACCAGTCCGGCTGCACATGGTCCTCGAGCGCCGTCACAGGGCCCAGTATTTTGTTGCGGCCGCATGCCGGGTTGTTTTTCCCTTTTTCAACGGTTTTGATTAATCGTGTCATGGCCCCTCTTTGTTTTTTCTTTTCAAATGATTGTATATGGTTCATAATTTCTGGTTAAAGACAATCACGGGCAGCCGGTCCCTGGCGCATCGAAGCGCTATGTGTATAATACGGTTGCGCGTTTGTTTCGACTATGCATCAGGCATGCCAGAACCCGTTTTCTCCCGGCAAGCATTGAAAAACGGGCATTAAACCGGGTGTGGCGGCGGGTGGATGCTGAAAAAAGGGAATCATTGATTCCGTTTGTTCGCCATAAACGGAATCATCAGTTCCGCATTCTGCTCCGGATCAAGCCGGCAGCGCGGAATGCGGGGTGACGAATAAGATAAGAAGAAGCTGTTTCACAACTCTATGTGAAATTTCGCAACAGCTTCAACCGAACCCAAGGAGAAGAGATGGCACGATCCGTTTTTGACGAAAAGGACCGGCAGCAGATCCGGGCCCATGGCCTGACCGAAGAAGAGGTAGCAAGGCAACTCCGCATTTTTGAGACCGGCGCGCCGTATGCCGATATTGACCGTCCCTGCACAGCGGGGGACGGTATCCGCCGGTTGAGCCACGGGGAAATGGAAGGCTATGCCGATTTTTACGGGCAGGCGGGGAGGCGGCGCCACCTGACCAAGTTTGTCCCGGCGTCCGGGGCCGCCACCCGGATGTTCAAGGCGCTTTTGAAGATATCAAACGATCATGACCGGGTTGAGAGGCAGGCCATTGAAGCCCGTGCCGCTGAAAAGGGAAACGAATACGCGGAGGTCCTGGCATTCATCGACCATATTGAAAAATTCGCGTTCTACGGGGTCCTTGCAGAAAAGATGGCCGCTGACGGCCATGACATCGAGAATCTGCGCAAATCCGGTG
>SKZX01000192.1 GCA_007127175.1 Desulfobacterales bacterium | reverse complement strand
GTGGAAAGCGGCATGGGGTACGGGCCTTACGGGTCCGTGGGCATCGGCGAGGATGTGGGCACGGTCATGACCGGGCTGATCGGCCCGGCCGTGCACAATGCCATCGGCGTCTGGATCGACGGCCACCCCATTACGCCGGACAAGGTGCTCAAGGCCCTCGGAAAAATATAGTGCAAAGGAAGAAGCTGCCATGGAAACCAAAGACATCACCTGCCCCCATTGCGAAAAAGGCTTTAAATCCCCGGATGAAATGAAAGCCCACATGCTGGCAGACCACCGGAATGACGAGGTGCCGCCCCCGGAAGGCCATATCCGCCTGACGGTCAACGGGAAAGCATACGCTCTCGATGTACAGCCCAACTGGACCTTGTATCAACTGGTTCACGACCACCTGGGCCTGACCGGCGCCAAGCAGTTCTGCGACCGGGGGGCGTGCGGCTCCTGCACGGTCATCATGGACGGAAAGCCGGTGCTTTCCTGCATGATCCTTGCCATTGAATGCGACGGAACGACCATTGAAACCGTGGAAGGGGTTGCAGCGGCCGGCCACCCCCTCATCGATGCCTATGTCAAGCACCATGCCATGCAGTGCGGGTATTGCACGCCGGGGTTTGTCACCACGTCCAAGGCGCTGCTCGATGACAATCCCAGGCCTACCGCCCATGAGGTCAAAATCGCGCTTTCCGGGAACCTCTGCCGGTGCGGCACGTATCCGCAGCATACCATCGCGGTCCTGGAAGTCTCTCAAAAATTGACGGCCTCGTAAAAAGCCCAATATCTGCGTTACGAGCAATCTTCGAAGAATCTCACGTACAACCAAGTACGCTCAATTCTTCTAAAATTGCTCGCGCCTGGATCTTGACCTTTTTACAAAGCCGTCTGAAAACGACTTTTATGGATTAATCAAAAAATGAATGTGGAAAAAACATAGGGGGGCCCCGGATGAAAAATTTTGAGCATTTCAACGCGCGCTCCATTGATGAAGCCGCAACACTCCTGGGCCGATACGGCGGAAACGCGGCCGTTATCGCCGGGGGCACGGACCTGCTCGGCAAGATGAAGGACCGGATACTGCCGGCCTATCCGGAAGCCCTCATCAATATCAAAACCGTTCCCGGCCTGGACGCTATAGCGGAGACAGATGACGGGCTTTCCATCGGCGCCCTGGCGACCCTCGCCGGAATCTCCGCCCACCCGGTAATCCTTGAAAAATACACCGCCCTGGCCCAGGCCGCCGGCCGGACGGCGTCCCCCCAGCTCCGGAACATGGGCACCATTGCCGGCAACCTCTGCCAGGACATCCGGTGCTGGTACTACCGGGCGGCCCAGAACCGGTTCTCGTGCCTGCGAAAAGGCGGGGGGCGGTGCTATGCCCTCAAGGGGGACAACCGCTTTCACTCCATTTTCGGCGGCAGCGTCAAGGGGGGGTGTGTTGCCGTTCACCCCAGCGACACGGCCCCGGCCCTGATCGCACTGGGCGGCACCGTTATCACGTCCAGGCGGGCCGTGAAGGCATCGGATTTCTTTAAAGTGAGTGTCAACCGAACCACCGTATTGGAGGCGGACGAAATCGTCACGGCGGTCCACCTGCCGGCACCTGCCCCGGGCACCCGGAGCGCCTTTATGAAATTCGCCCTGCGCCAGTCCATTGATTTTCCCATTGTCAACTGTGCCGCCGCCATCACGTGTGAAGGGGATGCCGTCACCCGCGCGCGGATCTGCCTGAACGCCGTGAGCGTGGTGCCGCGAAGGGCGGCGGCAGCGGAACAATTGATGGCCGGCCGTAATATTGACGAAACAGCGGCTGACGCAGCAGGCGCAGCAGCTGTGGCCGATGCCGAACCCCTGGACGGAAACGCCTGGATGGTGCCCATCGCCAGAACGCTCGTCAAGCGAACCCTCCTGGCGTGCGGGCCAGACCCGGCGGAGGATGAATCGTCATGAAATTCACCCTTCTCATGAACATGCTGGTCCTCATCATCAAGCTCAATATCCGAACGAAAAAATATGTGCGCGACATGCTGCGCACCCACAACTACCGGTTCGTCATGATGACCCGGGACGGAAAAAGGGGTAAGCGCTTTATTTTCAGCAACGGGACCTTTTCAGCCGACGACGTGCTCACGGAATACGACGTTGCCTATGTGTGGCAGGACGGGAACACGGCGTTCAAAGTGCTCACCAACCCGGACCCCACGGGGCTTTTCCGGGCGGAAGCCAACCGGGACCTGGCGATCAAGGGGGACAAAACGCTTTCCATCCCGCTGAACATTTTCCTGGGGTATGCCACCGGCAATTTCAAAAAAAAATGACGGCTTTGCAAAACGGTCAATATCTGCGTTGCGCACCATTTCCGAAACATCTCACGTACAGGAAGTACGCTCGATGTTTCGGAAATGGCGCGCGCCTTGATCTTGACCGTTTTTCAAAGCCGTCTGAAACTGAATTTTTACTACAAGCTGTCTCAAATAAAGATCGCGCCCGCTGGTAAGGCGTGAGGCGATGAAAAAGCGGTACATATACTAATATGTGAAATTTTGAAGAGCCTCACAACGCCGCCAGAGGGTGTTAGATTGCTTTGAGATAACATGTAATTCGAGCATAAATGTAATCACATTCCGGAAAGACATGTATTTGCTTTAATATTCGAAATTATTGTATTTTGTTTTAGCGGCAATGTATGTTGACTTATGCTCGGCACTGTAATAGGCGTCAAGGGCAAAGAACTGTGATGAAAATTCATGTTGCGTTTCTGGGGTTTTTAAAGCTGCGCCGCCTTGAGGCGGGCCCGGTGATCGAAATACCGGAGGGCAGCACCATCAAAGACCTGTATGCGCACCTGGGCATGGCCGACAGCCACCAGGGCATGCAGGCGTTTATCAACAAAGACGCCGCCTGGGAGGCATCCCGGTTGAAAGAGGGGGATGAGGTCACCATTATTTCCATTGTTTCAGGCGGATAACCATACTTAGACCAGTGGTGAAATAACAAATGAACGACATTTTGCGTTTCCTGTCGGATGCGTTGAAAAGCGGCGACGATGCGGCGTTCATCCGGATTGTCGGCCACAGGGGGTCCACCCCCCGAACAGCCGGCGCACGGATGGTGGTCACCCGAAGCGGCCGGGTTTGCGGGACCATCGGCGGCGGGCCGGTGGACGGCGCGGCACACCAGGGGGCGACAAAAGCCTTTGAGACCGGGCGGTCATTGGTTGTGAAACTGGACATGCCCGCCGGGGATGCCGCATCTGCGGGAATGATCTGCGGCGGGGAAGTCTCCTTTTTGTGCGAATATATCCCTTCCGATGATATCGAGGCCGTCCGTTTTTTCGAACAGGTTGAAGCATCAGTTGAAGCAGCAGGAGGCAAACATCGCAAACAGGTGCTGTGCACGGAATTCGATGCGTCTGAAGACACCTGGACTATCCGCCGGCGACACCTTATCGATGGCAGTAAGCCCATGGATTGGGCATTTCCGGATGCACCCCTTTTACAAAACAGGTTCCCGGCCGCCGATGCCGTCAACGGATCGGCGCTTGTGGCCGTCGAAAATCGCGCATACTGCCTTGACGTCATGGAACGGCAGCAGCCGCTATTCATCTTCGGCGCGGGCCACGTGGCAAAGGAAGTCTCCGATTTGGCACTGCGCGTCGGCTTTCAAAGCATCGTGGTCGACGACCGGGAAGAATTTGCCAATGAAATACGCTTCCCACCGCCTGCAGCGGTGGTCCTGCTCGATTCCTTTGAAAACGGCATGCAAGCACTTTCAATCGATGAAAACAGCTACGTGGTGATTGTCACCCGGGGGCATTTGCATGACAGGGTTGTTCTGGCACAGGCGCTGAAGACACGGGCACGGTATATCGGCATGATCGGCAGCAGGAGAAAGCGCGACAGCATATACGCGGCGCTCCGCCAGGACGGGTTTACGGACCGGGACATTGAACGGGTGCACAGCCCCATCGGCGTTCCCATAAAAACGGAAACCCCGGAAGAAATCGCCGTCAGCATTGTAGCTGAACTCATTGATTGCCGGGCAGAAAAAAAGCAAAATGGATAAAAAAGGCATGGCCGCGGTCATCCTGGCGGCAGGGCGCTCAAGCCGCATGGGGCGGTTCAAGCCGCTGTTGACCATCGGCGGGCAGACCCTCCTGGAGCGGGCTATTTCCCTGTTCGCGTCCTGCGGGATTGACGATATCCGGGCGGTTGTGGGCCACTGCCGCGAACAGGTCGAACCCGTCCTGGAGCAAGCCGGTATACCCACCATTGTCAACACCATCGATCATTGCGACATGTTTTCATCCGTTCGCCTTGCCATTGAAGACATGGGCCCGGATATCGGGGCGCTCATTCTCCTGCCCGTGGATATCCCCCTGGTCCGCCCCTGGACCGTGCAATGCCTGCTTGACCAGCACGCCCGCAACCCCGCCAGCATCCTGGTCCCTTCATTTCAGGGCAAAAAAGGGCACCCGGTTGTCATTCCGGCCCGGTATTTTGACCCGGTCAGAAAGTGTGACGGGGAAAACGGGCTCAGGGGCGCCCTGAAGCCGTTGGCCAGCAAGACCCTCACCCTGCCGGTGCCGGATGCCAACATTCTTTTTGATATGGACACGCCGGCGGATTACGAACATATGAAACAAATGGGGCCCCGGATGCACATTCCAACAGCGGCCGAGTGCGAGTCGATTCTAAGGGATATCATGGGCGTCAGCGAGGATGTGTATGCCCACTGCCAGGCCGTGGCCAACGCGGCCGGGACCCTTTCCGACGCCCTGAACAGTTCCGGGTGCGTCATTGACCGGGACCTGGTGGTCGCGGCAGGATGCCTTCACGACATGGCCAAGGGGCAACCCCGGCATGACCGGCAGGCCGCGGCAATGCTGACCGACATGGGGTTTCCGGAGGTCGCCCGCATCGTGGCCGCCCATACGGACATCTCCTGTGCTGCAGGCGCGCCGCCCAACGAAGCGGAAGTGCTTTACCTGTCGGATAAATGCGTACAAGGGGCCGATGTTGTGGATCCACAGGAGCGGTTTCAAAATGCCATGGAGAGATACGGCCGCGACACGGAATCAAGGCAACGCATTAAAAAACGACTGGCGGATGCCAACGTGATCCAGAAAAAGGTTGAATCCGCCACCGGCCGGCCGCTTTGGAGGGTTCTTAAGGGCAAATCAATTTAAGATCAAAGAACCTTCCGTTTTTTTGATTCTGTTTATTAAAGGGCTTATCACGGGATGGGTCTGCTTGACCCTTTCGCTGCTTGATAGAAACACATTTCATGTATATTTTTGGGGATAATCGCTTTATGGCCCGTTGACAACAAGACGACAACTTAAAAAAAAGAAGATTGCATGTTTGGCAAACACATCGAATTGTTTAAGCTGCTGGGGTTTAAGGTCCGCGTTGACCTGAGCTGGACCATTATTGCCGTTCTTATTGTCTGGTCCCTGTCCGTGGGGTTTTTCCCCTTGCAAATCGAGGGGCTTGACACACAGACCTACTGGATCATGGGCATTGTCGGCGCCGCCGGGCTGTTTGTGTCCATTGTCGCCCACGAGCTTGCCCACTCAGTTGTTGCCAGGCAATACGGCCTGCACATGAAAGGCATCACCCTTTTCATTTTCGGGGGCATAGCCGAAATGCCCGATGATCCGCCGACCCCCAAAGCCGAATTCATGATGGCCATTGCCGGCCCCATATCCAGCATGATCATCGCGGCGTTGTTTTATGGCATTTATGCAGCCGGCACCGCCATCGGCACACCGGGGCCGGTGAATGCGGTGGTGATGTATGTGGCCATTATCAACGGTCTGCTGGCGGCCTTTAATACGGTACCCGCTTTTCCCCTTGACGGCGGCCGGGTGCTCCGGTCGGTCCTCTGGTGGGTGAAAGGCAACCTTCGCTGGGCGACCCGCGTATCCTCCAACGTTGGAACGGGTTTCGGGGTTTTTTTAATTTTCCTGGGGATATTGAGTGTTATTACCGGCAATATTATCGGGGGGATATGGTGGTTTTTGATCGGCATGTTCCTCTACAATGCCGCTGCCATGTCTTACCGGCAGCTCGTCACGCGAAGGGCGCTCGAGGGAGAGCCTGTCAGCCGTTTCATGAGTGCCGATCCCGTCACGGTATCACCGGAGATGACGATCAGCGAAGTGGTGGAAGATTATGTGTACCGCCATCATCACAAGATGTACCCGGTGGTTTCAGATGACAACACGGTTAGCGGCTGCATCACCATCGGTCAGATCAAGGAGGTCCCCAAGGCGGAGTGGGACACAAAGCGCGTACAGGACATCGCTTCGGCATGCGGCCCGGACAACACGGTTCATCCCCGTACAGACGCAATTCAGGCGCTGTCCATCATGAACCAGACCGGAAAGAGCCGGCTGATGGTGATGGAGGATGATGCACTCGTCGGGATCCTTTCCTTAAAGGACCTGATGGATTTTTTATCCCTTCGCATAGAACTCGACATATAATCGCACAAAACGCGGGAATCGGACCTCTACAATGCCTTCAATAATGGGCGGAAAAACCAAAATGTTATCTTGCAGAAAACTGTTTTCAGCCGCGGCCCTTATCATGTCGCTGCTTTTTGTGTTGTCGGCCGGCAGCCCCCATGCAGGGGAAAGCCATAACACCGGCAACAATCCTCCATCAGTTGAGGACCAGGATTTCCAGGACTGGCTGGAAGCCCTTCGCCGGGAGGCCCGGGAGCAGGGTATTTCAGAGGCAACCCTGGATGCCTCGCTTGTGGGGATCTCGCCGGTGATGCGCGTGATCGAACTGGACCGCAGCCAGCCGGAGTTCACGCAGACGTTCTGGGACTATCTGAACCGGCGGGTCACGGAAACCCGCGTGAGGCGAGGCCGGGAGCTTCTTGACGCGCACCGGGAACTGCTGAATGGAATATATAACCAGTACGGCGTCCCCCCGCGCTACATCATTGCATTCTGGGGGCTGGAGACCAACTACGGCGGCTACATGGGCGGCTTTCAGGCTATTGACGCCCTGGCGACCCTTGCCTACAACCCGCGCCGCGCCGCGTTCTTCCGTTCCGAGCTTTTAGACGCCCTGCGGATTGTCGACCAGGGCCACATTGCCCCGGACCAGATGAAAGGCTCATGGGCGGGCGCCATGGGGCACATGCAGTTCATGCCGTCCACGTTCAGGCGGCATGCCGTGGATTACACGGGCGACGGGCGAAAGGACATCTGGAACAGCCTGCCCGATGCCTTTGCGTCAGGCGCCGGGTTCCTGTCCGATATCGGCTGGCGGAAGGGGGAACGCTGGGGCCGCGAGGTGGTTTTGCCCGATGACTTCGACCTGGGCCTTGCCGGGATGCACACGAAAAAAACCGTCACCGCGTGGGCCGCTCTCGGCGTGCGACAGGCCAATGGCGCGATTCTGCCAGACGCTGAAATGGCGGGCTCGGTCATCCTTCCCCAGGGCCGCGAGGGCCCCGCATTTCTGGTTTACGATAATTTCAGGGTCATTATGGGATGGAATCGTTCCATCAACTATGCCATAACAGTGGGCCATCTCGCAGATCGCATCATCGGGATGCCGGGAATTGTGTACGGCCATGATGCCGCACATACCCCCCTGTCGCGGGAAGAGATCAAAAAGATCCAGGCGCGTGTAAACCGTCTCGGATTTGACGCCAGTCCCGCAGACGGTCTTGCCGGCCCCCGAACGAACACCGCAATCCGCAGTTTCCAAGCGGCCCAAGGGCTCCCGCCTGACGGCTATGCCTCGCCCGGTCTGCTGGAACGCCTGCAAAAGGCGGCGAAGGACTGAGCTGAAATGACTTCTTATCTGGCACGCAACGGCCGACCGGTCTGGAACGCGTCGGTTTTCAGATGGTGCCGGCTTTGTTTTCACCTATAGCTGATCAACTTCTGGATCGTGAGTCTTTGATTGCATCCAGAATGTCTTTGGTCGTTGCCCGCGTATTGATACCTGGAACATCAAAAGGTGATTTCCTGCTTTTCTT
>SKZX01000050.1 GCA_007127175.1 Desulfobacterales bacterium | reverse complement strand
GGGCATCCCCATCACCGAGGTCTACGGCATGAGCGAATGCACCGGGCCGGGCACCGTATCCCTTCCAGAACCGTTTAAATTCAGGACCGGTTGGGCCGGGCCGGCGCTGCCGGGCACCGAGATATCCATTGCCGAAGACGGCGAAGTGCTCATGCGCGGGCGTCACGTGTTCAAGGGGTATTTCAAGAACGAGGCCGCCACCAAAGAAACCCTCGACGCTGAAGGCTGGCTCCATTCCGGGGATGTGGGCAAAATCGAAAACGGCTTTCTCAAGATCACGGACCGCAAAAAGGAACTGATCATTACCGCCGGCGGTGAAAACATTGCACCCCAGGTCCTGGAAGGCAAGCTCAAGGCCATTCCCATCGTCAACCAGGCCGTGGTTATCGGCGACCGCCGGAAATACATGACCGCGATTTTCACCTTGGACCCGGACAAGATCCAGGCCGAGATCGCGGCCGCGGGCAGCCCGGCGAAAAACATGGAAGAAGCTGCAAAATGTGAAAAATTCAAAGCCCACCTGGCCAAACAGGTGGAAGAGGTCAACAACACCCTGGCCCGGGTGCAGACCATCAAGAAATTCACCATCATGCCGGAGGAGTTTACAACGGAAGGCGGAGAACTCACGCCGACCATGAAGCTGAAGCGCCGCATTATCAATGAAAAATACGCCGACGCGATCGAAAGCATGTATAAATAAGGTTTAGTTTCTTAAGGATCGAAGTCGAAATCGATTTCCCTTAAGCCATGGACCACGGTGTCTGTCTTGTGATGGACGCCGTGGTCTTTAATTTTAGGACCCCCGGCGTTAAATGATTCGCAATCAATGGCGATTTCGATAGCGATTTCGATTTCGCATGTCCCGGAAACGCGGCCAGGCAGAAAGGCAGAGTTGATTAACCCGTGAAGTCTATATCAGACCGCATACGCACTGACGCCGCCGGGCGGGTTCTCATGCGCGCCGCAATCCTGCGCATGATTTTTGACGGTTTCGTGCATCCGGTCGAATTCCTCTTCAAACAGGGCCGTAATTTTTTGAGGTTCCGCTACCAGCCTGGAATCGCCCGCAATGCCCAGCGTCACGCACCCCACATAGCTGAAAATACTTATCCCCAGGCCCATGCTGCCCATCCGGGGGACCCAGAACATGATGTTTTTCACCGGCAGGTCCGTGAAATACAACGGCACCCGCGGCCCCGGGACATTGGCCAGAACGCCCGTCAGTTTCCTGGAAAGAAAGCCCGCGCCCATTTTCGTGATGCGCTTCGGCGGAAGCCCCAGAATCCGCATGGCCTGGTATCCGATAAACGCTTCGGCCGAATGCCTGGCCGCGCGAATCCGCTTGTGCAGCTCCTTGAGCCGCTGTTCGGCATCCTCGATGTGGATGGGAAGCGCCAGGAAAACCAGGCTGAACTTGTTTCCCAGCTCCACGTTTGAGCTTTGCGGCCCGACATCCACGGGGACCGCAAAGCGCAATTCCGCCCCGTCCAGGTCGTCGCCCCGGGCGATGCAGTAGTTCCTGAGCGCACCGGCCACCGCGGCCATGACCACATCATTGACGGCGCACCTGTAAAACCGTGCGATTTCCTTAACCTTGCCCAAATCAACGGGGTTGCTCCAGAAAATATTCTTCTGCGTGCCGATCCGGCCCTTGAGGCTTGTTTTCTTGTCCTCAGCCATGAAGGTGAGCCGGAACAGCGAGGTCGCAAACTCAACCCCGATGTCCGCCACGTTTCGCGTGAATTGCGTAATGTAGGTCGGGTGCGCCAGGGTTTTCACCACTTCCTTCTGAATGAATTCCGTCAGGCTCAGCGATTGCATGACCGAAAACTCGCCGGTCCGGTACAGGAGGTTCAGCGTCTCCCGCAGCAGTTCAATCTTGGTCTTTTTCTTCGGCTTTTGCCGGCCCGGTGAAAGGGCGGTTGTGCATTGCGCATCATCGGGGTCGTCACAGGGCTGGAGGTCGGTGAGAGAGAAGAGCAGCCGGACCATGACCATGCCGTTGGCAATGGCATGGTGAACGCGCAGGAGGACAACGGACCCGCCCCCGGAATTCTCCCCATAATTCTCAATGATGTGAACCTGCCAGAGCGGTTTTTCCCGGTCCAGGGGGGCAATGGACAAATCGCTGATCATCCGGGCGAGTGTTTTCTTGTCCCCCGGCGACGGCAGCGCCAGTTTTATGATATGGTTATGAATATCGAAATGTGCGTCATAGTCCCAGAATGGCAGGCCCAGCCGGGTGGCGGGCCACACGATGCGCTGCCGGAACCGCTTGTACACGAGGAGCCGCCTTTCCAGGAGGTCCTGCACCTTGCGGTATTCAACCCGTTCATCAAATTCAAGAACCGCCGGTATGACCATGAGGTTGGTGGGGTCATCCAGATTAAACCAGAAGCTGTCGACCGGAGCCATGGGCTCAAGCCAGCCGTTTTTTCGCATATTGAGACTTTCTTTCGGTTTTTCGCGGGGCCTGCCGCCCTGCAATGGCTTCTGGTCGTCCGCTATAAGGTCTTGATCCAGTCGTGGGTGTATTCGGCCACCGACCGCACCGTTTCCGGGTGCATCATGATCCCCAGGTGCCCCTGGTCATAGGCCTTCACCACGCTCTTGTCCGATGCCATAAGGTAGGGGATGTCCTGAAACGACCCGGGCGATACAATCGCATCCTGTGTACCGTAAATCGTGCAATGCGGCAAGTTGAAATGTTCTTCAAGGAGCTGGCAGTAATTGATGCTCCCGTCGTAAGACCTTACAGGGCCGTCGCTCAGCATGGACCGGATCAGCTGGATGGTGACCAGCGATGATTCTTCACAGATGATGTCTTCCATGATCAGATAAATTTCCGGCGGCGTCACCTGGGGATACCCGACAAAGTCCTTTAAGGTGAGGATCCGGGAGGACAGGTTGTAGGCCACCTCCCGCATGGACATGTTCAGGCTGTTGAACAGGGAAAAGTACCGCTGGAGGTTGATGGTGGGGACCACCGACGATACCGTGAGGGTCAGGATCTGGTCAATGAGCCGGATGCCGAACCGCTTCATCAGAAAGACTTTTGAAAACGCCGAAAACCCCATCTTGAAGAGGTTGTACCCGGGAAGTTTCATCTGGTAGGAGATATTATCCGGGGAGGCGATGGAAACAATGCCCGCGATATTGGCCCTCGGGTCCGGCAGATCGATGCGCATGGTCATTTTCCGGATCTGCTCGAATGCCGCGGTATAAAAACGGGCCACCATTCCGCCCATGCTGTGCCCGTAAACCACAATGCGGTCATTGGGGTAGTTGGCCCGGATCCACGCCAGGGCCGCGGGGAAGTCTTCATTTATAAAATGGTCCAGGCTCCAGCCCTCGTAGATCTTTCCCTTGGGGATGGTAGGGGCGGACCGCCCCCGCAAGTCCATGGATATGACCTTGTACCCGTATTTGAAGCACATCTCCCTTGCCAGAAGGTCGAACACGGAGCGTCTGCAGAAAAAACCGGGGATCATGAGCAGCGTCTTGCCCGAATCGTTCATGTCCTCCGGAAGAAAGCTTTTCAGGCTGATGGAAAACCCCCTGGACGTGGGCACGATATAACTGGCATCGAGGCGGAAGCTCTTCTGATAGCGTATGGACCAGCCGAAAATCGTCCGTATAGGCAGGTCCTGCCCCTTGTGCCGGGTGTAGAGCAGTCCCTTGATCAGCGAGGTGGTGTCAATTTTTTCAATGGTGCGCCGGATCGCCGGCAGGTCCGGTTTTTTCTTCGTCACCTCAAGGGAAATGATGGTGGATATGCTTTTTGCAAAGGAATGCAGCTGGCGGGTCAGCCTTTCCATCTTTTCCGGGCTCAAGGGCTCCTTGCGGATCCCCCAGAGCACCCCGATGGGGTTGCTGTCAAAAAACAGGGGGACGCTGATGCCATAGTTCATCGACTCGGTCAGCAGCGCCTTGATTCTCGGGTGGATCCTGCCGTCATTCCTTAAATCGATATAATCGATGGGCGCCTGCTGCCCCTTGCCCATTCTGGCGATGGCCTCCCGGATGAGCTTTGCCGTGTAGCTGTTGCCGTTTAACGCATAGGGGTTGATGGCCTTGATGAACTTTTTGAATTCATCCGGCACGTTTTTCTGGGCAATCTCATCGAGGCGGATCTGGCTGGAAATGGCCGCTATCTTGATTTTATCGCCATCGATGACCTCGAAGAGGGAATGGTCAAAGCAATAATCCCCGTCGATAAAGGTTATGGACACCATCTTGTTGACGATGGAATGCCAGAGCTCCTTGATAAACAGGTAGAGCGGCTCCCGGACAACCGGTATGTAAATGGACTCCTCCTCCGGGTAATACGGCTGCTCTGACAGCTTGAGCACTTCTTCCTCGAACATCGCGGGTTATTCCTTATTATTTTTCATGCAATTCCGTCCGGATCGCCGCTATTGCCGGCCGCGACCGGCTTCCGGCGCGGTTTTGCCGCAGCTGAAAAAAATGCAAAAAAATCAAAAAAAACACTTGACACGCATAACGCAATGCGTCATAAAGCGAGCATGACGCATTGCGTTATAACCGTTTCATCCTGAACGCTCCTATCAATTATATTTAGGTATATTTAGGGCGTTTAATGTTGATGGCTTTATAAACGGCCGCCTCAGGCAATAAGGCTGAATTTCATTATTAACAGTATCGCAACAATCGGGTTCAGACGGCTTTGTAAAACGCTCAAGATCAAGGCGCGTGTAATTTTTGAAGAATTGAGCGTACTAGCCGTACGTGAGATGCTTCAAAAATTACACGCAACGCAGATATTGAGCGTTTAACGAAGCCGTCATTATTTAAACAAAACATGGAGGATAGTGCAATGACAAAAGCGCAAAAAGGTAAAAAAACCACAGGTAGAGACGTCCGCACACTGATTCCCGAAACCGTTCGCAAGACCGGGGAAAAAGTTTCCGGGACGATCAGGGAGTACAACCAGAAATACATTGTGGAAACCCTTGAAAAGGGCAAACGCAAGGCAAAGGAATACAACGACGCCTACGTGGTGAAAAATTATGAAAAAGGCAAGCAGAGGGCAAAAGAATACAACGAAAAGTATGTGTCGAAGAATATCGAAAAGGGCCTTGCAGAGGGGCGGAAAATGATCAACCGGATTCCCATGGTCGTCACCATTGAAAAAAGGGTGAACGAAGGCCTGCAGCGGGTCCCGGCGATCATCAACATGCCGAGCAAGGCGGAGCTCGAGAAACTGAGCCTCGCCCTTGAAAGCCTCAACAGCAACATCGAGTCCCTCAAAAAGACCCAGTAGCGAACAAGTGACGCAACGCCCGGCCGAAGCCTTTTTATCGGCCGGGCACACACAACCTTAAAGACAAAGGAGATACGGGCATGTATACAATCAAAAAATATGCAAACGGCCGTTTTTATGACACGGAAGCAAAAAAATACATCACCCAACCCGAGATTCTGGACCTGCAGAAATCCGGAAAAACCGTCGCCATCATCGAAACGAAAACCGGCAAGGACGTTACCGTCAGTGTCATGTCCAAGCTGAAAACCAAGGGTGTCAAGCCCGCCGGAAAACCGGTCCCGAAAAAACGCCGGGCAAAAGCGGAGCCCACGGGCACGCTGGCCCAGCTGATAAAAAAGGGCGGGGACTCCCTGTTCGATTATGGCAAAAAGTACGCGTCCATGTGGCAGAACATGGTCACCATGTCCAGAGAAGAGATCGACAAGCTGGTCAACATGCTGATCAAGGAGAAGAAAATCAGCAAGATTGAAGCGGACAAGTTCAAAAAGGAAGTGCTGCGCTACCGCGACAACGTGGAAGACTGGTTCTCAAAAACCATCGACAAGCGGGTCAAGGAGATGCTCGACCGGATGAATTTGGCCAACCGCGACCAGGTCGTCAAGCTGACCGCCGAAATCGAAGCCTTAAACAAAAAAATCAAGGCCATGGAGAAGTCCAAGGCAAAGGCTCCGGCCCAGGCGCCTGCCCAGGCGCCGGCGCAGCAGCCGAAAAAATAAGCCCCTGAAACCGGCCCGTACCCGCCCGGTTACCCTGCGGATGCGCCTTGGTCGGTTTTATCGGGTTTATCGGACTCCGAAGTCGGCTTGAGATCGGAGAGGCTTTCATACTTGGACAGGTGCATGGTGCAGTAAATGGAATCCGTTGCAGCGCGGTTCTGGCACCGGGTGCCCTTCTGGGTCATGGCATTGCAGCGGATAGCCTGAACCGGCGCGCCTTTATACGCCGGGTCATCATAGGCATCTCTGACATTGGCGGCATCCTGAAACCGGTCATTGATGACCAGCGGGTCCCTTTCGATCTGCCCGGCCTTGTACATGCCGTGGAGCATCCGGAATTCGTTTTCAAAATGCCGCAGTATGGAATTGGGGTCGGCCACGAGCCCGGTATCGGTGCAAATGCCCAAAGACACTTTGCCGTTGTAGCTGATGATGGAGATCCCCAGGCCCAATCCGCCGATGCGGGGCACCCAGAACATGATGTCCGTGATCTCCTTTCCGGCAAAATACAGGGGCTGCCGGGGGCCGGGCACGTTGCTCATGACGCCCGTCATTTTATTGGCGAACATGGTGGCGCCGAATTTGGCCAGCTTGGTGGACGACACGCCCAGGACGTTGAGCAGGGTATAGGCCACAAGCGCGTCTGGCGAGTCCTTGAGCTCCCGGATACGGCGCTGGATTTCGCGGATCCGCAGCACCGGGTCGTCGATGTGCACCGGCAGGGAAACCAGGACCAGGCTGAACTGGTTGCCCAGCTCGATGGGCGCGTCCAGGGGGCGGATGTTTACCGGCATGGCCATGCGGATATCCAGGTCGCCCACCAGGTTGTTGCACTGCTGCAGATAGCGCCTGAGGGCGCCCGTCACCATGGACACGAGGATGTCGTTGATGGTGGCGTTGAAATACTTGCCGATGTTCTTGATATCGTCCAAAGGGAGGGGGTTGCTCCAGGAAACGCTTTTGCGCACCCCCAATTGTCCTCGGAAAACGGTCTTGCGGTCAGCCGGCAGCAAAAGGATCTTGCTGATGACCCCGGCGGCGTCAAAGGTGTATTTGCTGACCGTCTTTGCGCGGTCGAAAACATGGGCGGGATTGGAAATGCTTTGCTCGAGTTCCTTTGCCAGCAGCTTGCCGAAGCGCCCGACCTGCCGCTGGGCATCCCTGAATTTTTCCATCATGCCCTCCAGGGACGGAAAAAACTCGAGGCCGGATGCCTGTTTCCCTTTCTTTTCAGGGATGCCGTCCGACCAGTTTGCGTCGGGTTCGAGATCGGCCATGGACAACAGCAGCCGGATCAGGGCGATGCCGTCGGCAATGCAGTGGTGGATGCGGCAGAACAGGACGGAGCCGCCATTGTTGTAATTTTCGATATAATGGGCCTGCCAGAGAGGCTTGGTCGGGTCCAGGGGGGTTGCCGTCAGGTCGCTGATGAGCTCCTGGAGGGTTTCCTTGTCGCCGGGTGACGGCAGCGCAACGCGGTGCAGGTGGGAGCGCAGGTCGAACTTGGGGTCGAGCTCCCAGGTGGCGTTGCCGATCCCGCTCAAGGGGCGGATGACCCGTTTTTTGAACCGCTCATAGCAGAGCAGGCGTTTTTCGAACGTTTTCAGGAGGCGCTGAAAATCGAGGGGTTCGTCAAAGGCCAGGTAGCCGGTGATGATCATCAGATTGGTCGGATGATCCATATGAAGCCAGAATTTATCGATATTCGACATGATTTCAACGCGCCGTGACATAGCACCCCTCCTGGATAGAATATGTTTTTCCCATAAAATTTATGATAACAAAGGCAGCGGGCAAAAGCAAATTGATTCTAAGGGCATCGCCACCCCCCGGTAAAATACCCGAAATGATGCCCCGGAGGGATAATGGATGGGTATCGGTATCGGTTTTGATGCCCCGAAGGGGTATTGGATGGCAACCGGGATCGGTTTTTGATGCCCCGGAGGGGCAATGGATGGGTATCGGGATCGGTTTTTGATGCCCCGGAGGGGCAATGGAT
>SKZX01000335.1 GCA_007127175.1 Desulfobacterales bacterium | reverse complement strand
CCGTTTGCCGGGCGACATCGCCCGATAAACGCCATATCCCCGACGAGCATCGGACCCCTCATGAAAAAATCAACCCAGGCTGAAATTTTTGAAGCGCTCCTCACGCCACACATCAATGACCTGTATAAAACCGCGTTTCGGCTCTCGGGCACCCGGGAGGCGGCCGAAGACCTCGTGCAGGATGTATTGGTCAAGCTCTACCCGAAAACCGCCGAAATACAGAAGCTGGACATGCCGGGCCCCTGGTTGAAAAAAGTATTATACCGGCATTTTATCGATGAACTCCGCAAACGATCAAGGCGCCCCGAAAGCCGCCTTTCCTTTGCTGAAACCGACATGGACAGCATGAAAAGCCCCGGGAACAACCCGGAAGTGCTGGCCGAAGCCGCAGAAATCAAAGAAAAAATCCAGGCAGCGCTCAATGCCCTTACCGAATGGGACCGCCTTGTCGTGACCATGCACCTGGTGGAAGGCTATACCCTTCAAGAAATGGCTGAAATTTACAATATGCCGCCAGAAACCTTGAAAACGCAAATCCGCCGCGCAAAGGTGAAACTGAAAAAATATCTGAAAATTTGAACCCGTTTTTGAAAAATCGACGTCTGCAGAAATAGAGCAGGAACATGAAAACACTCAATGCAATATCATTGCAGTTCGCCGGGTGCACTGCTGGGGGGCGGTGCACCCGGGAAAGGATCCGTCAGGCCCTCATGATTACGTGAACGCCTGCAGGGGTTTTTTGTACAGGCGTCAATCGATAAAAATCTTTGGAGCACCATGAAATGAATTGTCCAGATATCCGGCAACGAATCAGGGACGCAATGCAGCAAGACCGGCCCATGGGTCATGACGAAACTGTTTTTCAGCACCTACACCACTGTGAGCTTTGCCGCAGTGCCTATAATGATGCGATGCTTGTCCAGGCGCTCAGGGAAATGCCGGTACCGGAACTCCCCGATGATTTTGCCGCCCGGGCGATCAGAAGCGCCGTGAGAAAAAACAGGGTGCAGCGCATACGATCTTTTATCAGCATATCCGCGGCCGCATTGCTCATCATCGTTGCAGGCGGGGTTTTCCTCCGTGGCTATCCGGATTTTTTCAGGCATCCCGCCCCCTTATCCGATAACGGCATTGTCACGGCCAACGGCATTGAACAGACGGTCCGGGTCATGATTGAGGCGATGGAATCCAGGCAGAACGCAACACTGGCCATTGATCTTGGCGATAATATCGCCCTGAAAAATTTTCCCGGGTACCGGCAGCTCACCTGGCAGACCGATCTGACCCGGGGCAGAAACCTGCTGGAACTGCCGTTGGTCCTGCAAGATGACGCAGATGGGTATGTGGACATCCGGTACCGCTATAACGGCAAAGAGCAGGCGGTACGCATTCCGGTTCGCGCGGCAAAGACGAACGAAACCGGAAAAATTATAAACGGTCAAGACTACTCATAAGGAGCCCAAAATGAAAACCATTAAAATGAAAGGGCTTATTGTTGCAATCGCACTCGGGGTCTTTCTCATTGTTTCGCCTTCCGGCCATGCCGAAACAGGCGTTGCAGACGATGACACGATAACCGTGCTGGATTTCGATGAAACGCCAAGGGATTTCGACCGGAGAATCATGCTTCCGCCCCATGTACCGGACAGGGCCGTCGAACGGTCGCAATACGGCCTGGACACGGCGAACCAGGCCCGGGAAGGCAACCAGGAATTCGGCCTTGAAAGGGCCAGGGAAGCAAGGGAGGGCAACCTCGGTGAACAGATAAGAGACCGCGTAAGGCAATCGGATCGGCCGGAAAGGCCCGAAAGGCCTGAGCCACCTGTAGTCACTGGAAAGCCAGAGTTGCCTGAACGGCCTGAGCAGTCTGAACGGCCCGAATTGCCCGAGCGGCCCGAATTGCCCGTAACAGGAAATCCCGGCCTTGGCAATCCCTTAAAAAATGACCGGTAACGCCTCATGCAAAGGCGAATCCGGTGCTGGCTGCTTCTGATCCTCTTTGTTCCCGCTATTGCTGCTGCAGATGGCACCGAATGGTACCGGGCCGGCATTGACGCATTTCAGGCGGAAAAATACGAGGACGCCCTGAGCTTTTTTAAACAGGCCCTCAGCGCAGGAATGGATACACCGAACCTGCGCTACAACCTGGGGGCGTCCTATTACAAGACGGCCCGATACGAGGCGGCGGAAGCACAATTTCAAAAACTGGCACAAATCCCCGACTGGAAACCACTGGCGCTTTACAACCTGGGACTGACGGCCGAGGCCAGGGGGGACCGGGAAGCCGCATATCACCATTATACCAGTGCTTACAATGCGGCGGCCCCCGACTCCCGGATCTATCAACGGGCGGCACTGAAGTGCCGGGAACTGGGACCCGCCGCGGCCGACGAAAGTGTGCGCCGCTGGTACGGCCTGATCTCCATATCCGCGGGCTACGATGACAACGCGGTGATGGCCCCCGACAACAACCTGAGCCGGGTCAGCAAAAAAAGCGACGTGTTTACCGATCTGTATGCCTTTGGCGGACGATACCTCCGGGGCGATTACAGCGACGGGTTGCGTGTTGATGCGGCAGCCTACGCCCGCTTCTACGCTGATGTCAGCGATTACAATTTCGGAATGCTTTTTGCCGGTGCGACCCGTGACAAGCGATACGACAAATGGCACACGCGGGCAGGGTTGGGCGTTTACGCGGATTTTGAAGACAACGGTTTTTATGCGGCCACACCCACGCTGCAACTGGCCCTTGACCGCAGCGTCAAGGACCTCCGGCTCAGGCTTGTCAATGCACTGGGTTGGGTTGCAGCCGAAAATGCCTATAACTACCTGACCGGTATCCGAAACCGCACTGCTGTCGAGTTGCGCAGTCCCCTTAAAAACAGCAGCATATACAGCGGGTATGAAGTTGAATACAACAACCGCAAGGACCTGAAAGACGAAGGCTATTTTTTCAGCTACTCCCCATTGCGCCACAAGGTCCATGCCGGCATCACTTATCCGGTCAGCAGAAAGTGGCGTTTCGACCTGCGGGGGGAATTCCGCAGAAGCATCTATCCCGATGCCAACCGGGAATTCACCGAGAACGGCACGACGGTTCGCTACAAGCGCGAGGACGACCGCCTTTCGCTTTCCCTGCAAGGCGAATACCGTGTTGCCGACCGCTTTGATATCTTTGCGGAGTACCGTCTCACCGACAACGAATCCAACGCCGCCGCCTACAGCTACACCACACACCAGGTTCTTCTGGGATTCCGAAAAACATTTTAGAACCCATGAAGCTGCTCAGCTGACGGAAAATCGATGCGCCATCACTTCTTCAGGCGCCCGCAGCCGGCCGGCGCTCAGGCCTCGACCGCCAGCAGGGACATGCCCAGCTGCTTTTCAAGGTCTTCAATTTTTTTGAGCTGCGCATCGTCTACGACAGCCGGCCGGATGCTGTGGCACGAAAAGGCCAGAAGCGGCTGCCCCAGCTCGGTTTCCAGGGCACGGATCTGATCGAGTTCCTGCGCTTTGAGGTTGGATAAACTGCAGATCATTTTAAGCCTCCTGTTGTTTTGTTAATGGGGTTTCCCCTGTCCGGGGTAAAACATGGCCCGGCCGCAACCCCGTCTCCGGTGAAAACCAATCGAATTAAAACCAGGAGCGATGGCTCCAGAGGTCGTCCTTGAGATCTTTCAAATCATTTTCAACCTGGACATGACGGGCGGCATTCTGGATGGCCAGGCCGGCCTGGTCGGCAAAAGCGCTGATCATCATGATTTCATCGTCATAAAAATCGCGCGGGCTGCCAAAATATATCCGCAGCACACCGATAACGGCGTCTCCCGACCGGATGGGCGCACTGATGACCGTTGCGATGCCCGCTTTGGCATAGGCGCCCGAATCGGCTTGCCCGGTATCGGACCGGACCGTCGGGGCAACCGTTGTTTTCCCCTTTAACGCCTCTGTGACGCCCTTTTCTTTATGGCCGGATACCGCTTTTACAAGCGGCTCCCGCAATCCATGGCTGCTGACCCCTTTAAGGGCAAGGTCTTCGTTATCGATCAACTGGACCGTCACGCCTTTTGCGCCAAATGCGCGCGACAGGTCCTTGGTCAGGGTGGTCATGATCTGCCGGATATCCAGCGACGCGTTTATGGCCGCGGAAAGGTCGTAGAAAAGCTTGGTGTTTTTGCGGATATGCTCGATCAGGCGGGCCCGGTCCACGGCAATGCCGCCCTGGTCGGCAAGAGCGGTCAGAAAAGCGATATCGGCTTCTGAAAAGTCTCGGCGCTCGGCTGTGTATAGGGCGAGAACACCAATGGGCCGGTCGTGAACCATTACCGGCACCACCAGTATGGAGGCGATGCCTTCCGCTTTTTTGACTTTCCGGTTTTCGGCCCGGGCGTCTTTCGTGGCGTCTGGAATGGCCAGATAACCGTTTTTCACCAGATCTTCGATCCGGTCTTTTGCTTTTTCCGGGGCTATATGCAGGTAATCGTCAGAAAGCCCTTTCTGAGCTGCCGGGACAAAGAGGTCCGGGTCCTCACCTTTCAGAAACAGACAGGCCGCTTTGGCGCTCATGGTCTCGACCGCAATGTTTACAATCAATTCCAGCAATTGCTTTTTTTTCAGGGCAGTGCTAAACGCCCGGCTGACCCTGCACAGGTTTTGAAAATAATCCGTATCGTGCGCCATGTGGATCTCCTTATTTTCCGTCCCGCTTTTTAAGCCATCGGATAATTTTCGGAACAAACGCTTTCTGGGTTTTTGAACTGACATAAATCCCGATATGGCCGGTTTCCAGGCAGACATCCTCGACATCCGCACTCCCCACACTGCGGGTCAGTTGGTCGCATGCCCCGGGCGGGACCAGGTGATCGAATTTACCGTAAATATTGAGCAAGGGGACGGTAATGTTCTTCAAATCGACCAATTGGCCGCCCACTTCCATCTGATTCTGGATCAACAGGTTTTTCTGATAGCAGTCCACCACAAACTGCCGAAAGGTCTCGCCCGGCACATCCGGGCTGTCGAATATCCATTTTTCCATCCGTACGAAATTTTCCACGAAATTTTTGTCATCGGCGTTTTCCATGAAACCGATATACTTGTCCAGCATCAGGCGGGCCGGGTTTAAAAGCAGAAAGCCGATATTCATGATGTCGCCGGGCATGTTGCCGTAAGCCCCCATCAGCAGGCCGGGATCTATGTGTTTCATCCAGATATGGAGCAGTCCCTGGTCTGTGTCAAAATTCGACGGCGTAACGGTTGTGATCAGGTTTTTTATTTTATCCGGATGGAGTGCGGTATAAATAAGGGAAAAAGTCCCGCCCATGCAGACGCCCATAAGATTAATCCGATCGACGTTGTGGCGCTTGCGGATGACATCGACCATGGTGTCGACATACCCGTTGACGTGATCATCAATGGTCTGAAATTTATCTTTTTCAGCGGGATATCCCCAGTCAATCATGTACAGGTCGATGCCGCTGTCCATCATGGTGTGGGCAACGCTTCTGCCCGGCTGAAGATCGAGCATGGTTTCCCGGTTGATCAGGGCGTAGACAATCAGCAACGGCGTTTTGACGCGCTTTGCCGGGCGCTTTGACGGACGGTAGTACTTAAGCGCAACCCGGTCTTCGGTATGCACCACTTCATAAGGCGTCCGGGCGATCCCGGTATCGAGGGGGGAAAGCAGCACCTCAGAGGCTTTCTGCACGCGGCCCCGGGTTTTTCCGGTTTCCTCGGCCAGTTTCGCCAGAATCACATCAACGGGTACGCCCGATTTTTTCATGAATCACCTCTGGTGCGGTTTCATGGCTGCCGGCCTGGCATTGGATGCCTGAGCCGCATTACTGGTCATTTTTTTTTAATCCGCTCCTCAATGGCCTTCAGCCGTTTTTTCACGTCGTACAGATCCTTGTAAAGGGCGTTGACATCGGCATGAGACGGCAGGGAAAAACGGCGCATCAGGTCATTTTGAAGGTCTTTTTTGCTCTGCGTGTAATGGGCGGCTGCACCAAGCGTTTCTGAGAGCGCCTCAAGAAATTCCGGGGATCTCAATTTTGTCATGTAAAACCCTTCAAGGGTTTTCAGCCAGAGCTGGTAATAGGATTTGGCGTTGTCCGGCAGCTCACCAGCCTCCATCATATCGGCCAGCCGCCCCTGAAACGCCTCGTAGGCGCCCTTCAACGGCCCGTAGAGTTGACGCAGAAATCCGGCAAGCGCGGATTGCAGCCGGTTAAAATGTTCGAAATAGCGGTTCAGCTTCTCCTGGGATTCCCTGGCCGGGCCGAGCTGGGGGATATTGAGCAGCTTTTTGAACTCCGCGTCAAAGGTGCGGTCGAATATGGCCAACGATTCCTGCTCAAGATGCCCCAGGTCAAAATCATCGGGCAATTTCCCGAAAGACGTCGCTTTTTCGAGCCATTTCCGGTGCATGCCAGCCATGTTCTCAACCATGGGCTGCATCATGCTCAAAAAAACATGGGGCATGGCGTTAACCCCGGAAAACATCTCGCTCCACTTCCCCGGGTCACTGAATGCCGCAGCCGTTGTTTTCGCAAACCGCAGTGCCGCTTCAAGGGAAGGGTCCCCGGGTTTTTCCCCTAAACCCGCTTCAGGACCCTCTCCGGCGGACGCGTCCCCTTCGCCGGAAGGCCGGCGAGGGGGTGCGAGCATACCCGTCCATGTGCCCGCCATGGACTGCATCCATTGCTGAAAAAACGTATTGGGATCAAACGCCTGATCTGAGGGGTCCGCCATACGATAACCTCTTTTTTTAAACCTTTACGCCATACAGAAAGTGACCGGCAATGGGGTTTTCAGGACAGATATTCCTCCACTTTCTTGTACTGGTCGTCCACAGACGACTTGAACTCGTCAACACCTTTTTTGTAGGCCTTCAACCATTCGGCAACGGCCTTTTTCCCTTCGGCCGGCAGCCAGGTCGCCTGATCCAGGACCGTGTTCAGCATTTTCTCCCCCTGTTCCTGGGAAAGCTTCATGGTTTTGATCGCATTGTCGAAAAACATGGTCTTGTTGAACTCGATCATCTGCTTGAGCATTTCCTTGTTGTTGATCATGGTCTTTCTCCTTTAAATTAAAAATGTAACGGTATTTTTCAATATGACGAATACGTCATGGTAATAAGTTAGGATGCAAAAAAAACTTGTCAAGCAATTTTTTTGCATTGCAACAAAAAACTTTGGCCAAGCGTTTTTCCACTTGATCTTAGGCAAGCATGATATTATTAATAATAAGCAGCTTAAGTATATATGATGAGATACACCCGCCATCCAAACAGGCGGAATTGTATATTGCACTGTAACAAAAAAGGGTGAGCCGATGCCGGAATCGAACACCATACTTCTGAAAAAATATGCCAACCGACGCCTCTACAATACGGAAAAGAGTGTCTACGTGACACTGGAGGACGTGGCGGTAATGATCCGGGACGGAAGATGGGTCACGGTAAAGGATGCGGATACCGGTGAGGACATGACCGCTTTTACGCTGACCCAGATCATTATGGAGGCGGCAAAAAAGAAAAATGCGCTGCTGCCGTCCTCTCTTTTGCACCTTGTCATACGCTACGGCGAAAACATGCTTTCCGATTTTTTCAACAAGCACCTGGAGAAGATGATCGCCAGCTACATATCCTACAAAACCATCGCCGACGAACAGTTCAACCGGTGGCTGGAAATGGGTGCCGGGATGCCGGACATGACAAGGGCCAACACCCCTGAAAACAATCCGCTTCAATCTTTTTTCAAGCAATTTTTCCCGGATCCGCCCTCAAGTGACGGAACCGCCAAACGCGCCGAACCGGCGACCGGCAAACGGAAAAAAGAACCCGATTCATCGGACGGCTGATCACCGGGGCGTTTTTTTGTCTTTTTTCCCTTTCCCCCCGGCCGGCGCCGGATCGCTATGTTTCAGAATAAAGGACGCGATATTCGTATAGTCATTTTCCAATACTTTTGACGATCTGAAAATCCCCATGTGACCCGCATTGGCGATCACCGAGAGCTTTTTAT
>SKZX01000131.1 GCA_007127175.1 Desulfobacterales bacterium | reverse complement strand
GCCAGTATCGGGATGTGCCGGGCAAAACGGAGATAAACGACTTTCTCCCCGGATGAAAGGGCTCGGTTGACAAAAAGGTTTGCCAGCCGTTGATAATCATCGAGGGCATCGACCTGCCAAACGACGTTATCCCCCCTTCGCAGATCATCGATTATCGTATCCAGGCTGTCCCAGCCGGTGCTCACTCGGGAATGAAAAGACATGGCCGCTCACTTTTTCCGGTTGATGGCATTAAAAGGCGAGGAGAAAAACCAGAAAAAGGGACCCGACAAAAGCACCGGCATCCCTTTTTCTGTTGATGATGAATCTTTATCCTGAACGTTATTTTGATTCCCGCTCGGAATAATCATTATAAGCCATGGCCACAGTCCTGTATACCAGGTGGGCAAGCTTTGAAAACGGCAGAAATGCGAACAGGTGAAAAACGAACATCAGGTGGATGAAGTATATCAGGTACGTCAAAAATTCAAAACCGGCCAAACGGGTAAACTGGGCCAGCATACCGGTGACACCCAGGCCGATGACGATCCAGAGCAGGTACCAGTCCTTGTAGGTGGACAATTCATCCGTTTTGTCAAGGCGCTGCTTGTAGAGCATGATGCCGCCAACGATCAGTGCAACCCCGGCTATGTTGGCAAGAATCTTGAACGGGTGTATCTGGGGGTACGGGCCGTGCCAGCCGAGGATATAGAGGTGAACGAAGAATACACCTGTCACGATGGCCAGGGCGATAAAGGAAAACAGGACCATCATGTGCGGTGTGGCCCGGTTGTTGTTCTCTCCGCACTGGGAGAATTTCTTGTGTTTCAGAATGTCGGGAATAACGCGGACAAGTGACGCCAGGAAAGGCTTGAACTCGATTTTTTCCTTTTTTGTTTTCCCTTCTGCCAGCGCGTTTGCATGAATGTCAGCGACAAACCGTTTCAGGGCAAGGGCAAAAATCGCCACGGCCCAGATTGAAAGGGGAATAAAAATGATGTCCACCAGCCAGTGGGAAAAGAAATTGCTGTGGACGATCTGGCCTGCATCCCCGCGCTGGGGGGAAAAATTAAGAAATTCGAAGCTGCCTGTGGGGAGCCATTGGAGTACCAGGCCTACCACGAGAAACACGATTGCGGGCAGAATCGCCAGCAAGGGCAGCATTTTCGGGTCATTGACCGCTTTGGACACGGACTGGGGCACCGCGTAATGATCAATGGCCTTGGCCCGGATGGCCGCCATCACGTCGCCGGGATTGGCGCCCCTGGGGCACTGGGACGTGCAGTCACCGCAGTTGTGGCACAGCCATACGTCCGGGCTGGAGACCAGCTTGTCCTTAAGCCCCCAGGATGCGGCAATCATTTCCTTTCTGGGGAACGGCTTGTTGTCCGGTGCGATGGGGCAGGCCACCGAACAGGTTGCGCATTGATAGCATTTTTTGAGCGTCTCGCCGCCAAGCGCCCGTATATCCTTTACAAAATCCAGATCCGGTTGAATGAGGAATCTTTCTGACATGTTAAACCCTCCTAAACAGGCTGTTTGCCATATTCTTTATCCATATTCATCATGCAATTTGCATGGCGATGGGCCCGGCCGCACGCCTTGCCTGCCGGGCGCCATGCAAATTGTTCAGTTGATCAGAAGCCCTTGAACGGGTTGGGGCCAAGCCCTTCGACTTCCTCGACAAAATCGTTGATAATTTGCGGAATCCGCTCATAATCATCGATCGCCACTTCGAACTGGGCCACACGCTCTTCTTCAAGCGCCAGACTTGAAAGGGCTTCGCCGATTTTTTTCATCCGGATACTGGCCAGTTCGCTGCCTTTCACGAAGTGGCACTGGTAATCGTCCCCATGTTTGCAACCCAGGAGAAAAACACCGTCCATGCCCTGGGACAGGGCATCCTTGATCCAGATAACGTTGACCGACCCGAGGCATCGCACCGGAATGAGACGGACATCCGCGGAATAGGACCGTTTTTGCAGCCCGACAATGTCCAATGCCGGGTAAGCGTCGTTCTCGCAAACCAGGCCCAATATCCTGAACGGCGGCTCATCAAAATCGTCTTCCGAGGGCACCTTGACGGCCTTGACCTGGGAACCGATGGAGTCGATGCTGTAATCAGCGAAATTGACGATCCGTTCCGGACACGCCCCCATGCATGTGCCGCAGCGGCGGCACCGTGCGGGATTCGGTTTGGGCGTTCCCTTCTCATCGTCGTCAATGGCGCCGAATGGACATTCGTCCGTGCAGCGTTTGCACTGGGTGCAACGCTGGAAGAAAAAGTCCGGGAATGTAATATCGCCTGAGCGGGGATGCACCGATACCCCCCTGTTTACCGATTCCAGGCACTGGATGGATTTAAGCGCCGCGCCGGCGGCATCTTCCATGGATTCTTCGATATTCAGTCCGCGCCGCACGCAACCGGCAGCATAGATGCCTGTCCGCTGCGTTTCATAGGGGAAACAGATGAAGTTCGAATCCGCGTAGCGGTCGAAAATCTCGTTGTCCCGGAAGCCCGGGCCCTGGCGGTATGCCAGGTTGACCGTGGGATCGTCATAGGTCACCGGAATCATACCGGTGCCAAGCACTACCAAATCGGCGTTGATTCGGATTTCCTCACCGAGCAGGGTGTTGTTCACATCCACGGCAAGGCCCCCGCCCCTGGATTCCACGGCGGTAACCGCTCCCTTGGTCATGAAAACACCAGGATCCTGCTGGAGTTCCTTGTACAGGTATTCGGAAAGGCCGGTGGTCCGCATGTGTTCATATATAATGTAGGCATTGCCGTCCTGGTAGTCGTCACGAACATATTTTGCCTGTTTAAGGGCGACCATGGAGGTCACGGCGCCGGTAAAGGGGAAATCACCGTCCGAACCGTTTCCGGGGCTCTGGATAAAGACGACGTTTTTTGCCGCTTTTCCGTCGGAGGGGCGTGTCACCTTGCCCTTGGCGGCCATTTCCTCAAACTGGTAGTTCGTGATCACATCGGCCGTTCCCCAGCCCAGGTTGGGGAATTCATCGGCTTTCGGCTCATAGGGGCGCCAGCCTGCAGCAAGGATAACGGCGCCGAAGTGTTCGCCATTGGGGTCCAGCGTGAGGATATCCCGGCGGCCTTCGTTGTATTCCTTGTACTTTTCAATAAGCGCTTCGTGTTCGAGTTCCTTGCCGTTTTCATCCACACGCATTTCCGGCGGCAGGGGATAGGGCACGTCAAATTCGATCTTTTCACCGGGCTTTTTCAGCGTTACGGTGAAATTGCCAGGCTCCCCGGCGATACGGGCGACAATCACGCCGGTCCGGATATCGATTTTCGGGTTCGCCTCCACCGCCTTGATCAGGCTTGCCGCCTTGGGCGGTATCAATTTGTCATAGGGCGGGCTGACAGGGGTCTGCTTCCGCCACTTGGCACTGTGTCCACCGATGGCGTCTTCCTTCTCGACGATGGTCACTTCGTATCCGGTGGCAGCCGCATCAAGGGCTGCGGACATGCCGGTGACGCCGCCACCGATGACAAGGATTTTTTTATTGAAGGTTTCCAGTTTATAGGGCGCGACATCCTTGACTTTTTCCACCCGCGCCATGCCCATGCGGACATAATCCTCGGCCATCATCTGGACACGGTCAAACTTGTCCTCGTCTTCTTTTTCTTCTTCCGTCAGCGCCGGGAACTGATCGCGCGGATGGGACCAGACAACCCCTTCCCTGATGTTGACCCGCTCGACCACGCAGCCATCGAAGTTAAATGTGTTGTAATTGACCCTGCGCGAACATGCCGCGATCACCAGGCTGTTGGTCCCTTTTTCCTCAATGTCCTTTTTTATCACCGCAACGCCTGCTTCACCGCAAAGAAACTCATGCGTCGCGCAGGGCAGGGCCTCTTCTTCGACCACGTCGCAGATCGCCTTTATATCCAGGGCATCTCCGATGCCGCAGCCAGTGCAAATATAAACACCGTATTTTTTACTCATATCTGATTCCCTCCTACCGCTTCACCAGGGTTTGAATCGCCTTTAAGGCCATACCGGTTGCATTCTGGTTCGACATCATGACATCAGCGGGCCGGTTGGCGCACCCGGCGGCAAACATGCCGCCTTTTTCAAAGTCATTGACAACGAAGCCGTCTTCCGTAAACTGAAGATCCGCGGGCAGCTTTGAAGCGGCCGCGGACGGCTGCATACCGGTGGCAAGCACGACCAGGTCAACCGTCTGACGAATCTTTTCACCGCTGATGGTATCTTCGGCGGTCACGGTAATGCCGTCGCCGGATGCTTCCTCGACAGCCGCAACTTTGCCCTTGATAAACGTAACCTTCTCATCATCCTTGATGGTGTTGTAAAATTTTTCGTACCGGTATCCCGGTGCACGCATGTCGATATAAAAAATAGAGACGGCGGCATCCGGGTACTGTTCGCGAATGTAAGTCGTATGCTTCAGGGATGCCATGCAGCAGATATAGGAGCAATACGGCAGGTGGTTTTCATCGCGGGAGCCGGCGCACTGGACGAATGCAATGCTTTTGGGTTCAGTGCCGTCGGAAGGCCTGAGAATTTTGCCGCCGGTCGGGCCGTTTTTGGACGCCAGGCGCTCAAGCATCATGTTGGTAATAATGTTTGGGTATCTGCCAAAGCCCAGGTTTTCGATCTTCGCGGCATCATAGGGCTCCCAGCCGGTTGCCCACACAATGGCGCCGGCATTGAGTTCGATGGTTTTCGCCGACATTTCAAGGTCGACCGCATCATAGGCGCAGGCTTCTTTGCACCGGTTGGCGTCCTCGGTGCCGATAATTTGGGGAGAAATCACGTACCGGGCCGGGAATGCCATTTCATGGGGCAGATAAGCGCCCTTGTGCTTGTCCATGCCGAAATTGAACTCATTGGAAATTTCCGCCTGGCAGGCATCCGTACAGGCATTGCAGCCGGTGCAGTTTTCATTGACGTACCGGGGATTGAGCCGGATGCTGACCTTGTAGTCACCGGGTTTGCCGTCGACTTTTTCAACCTCGGCCAGGGTGAAAAACTTGATTCGGGGATTGTCCTTGATGCGCCTGAAATTGATTTCGAGTCCGCATGAGGGGGGACAAAGCTTGGGGAAGTATTGATTGAGTTGCGCCACCCTACCACCCAGGTAAGGGTTTTTTTCAACGATGATCACATCGTACCCCACTTCCGCGGCTTCCAGTGCAGTGGTCAGGCCGCTGATGCCGCCTCCGACCACCATGATCGTTCCGCTTAACGGGGCTCCTTTCGTTTCACTCATGTTACCCTCCGTACTTACAGGTTCAAATTATATGACCTTTAAAAATATATTCCATAGGCTGTCACATGCAGTCTCAATATCGGCACTTACTGGTATTGTCGTGGCCGGCCATCAGGGAAGGCGGAAGAAATCCGTGAACCGATACGCCTGCAAATCGATCCCGGCCGTATTTTTCTTATCGGGACTCCGGGTAGCTAACTGAATGCAAACGTTCCCCTGGGAAAGACCCCCTGGAACGGAAAACTCGAAACCCCAATCGTGATGTCTTCGCAAAAGCCCTCAAATACAGAAGCGGAATGCGAAAAAACAATTGGCAGACTCCCAGTTTACAGCTCCATTGTCAGGCGAGGTACAGGGGCTCAGAATACGATGAAAGCCCCGACGCAGTTATGAAAAACCTCCAGGTACCGAGTGGTACCTGGAGGCATGCTGCTTAATTCCCGTTGCTCCTCAACTAGCTCGGAATGATCTGGACGTAATCTTTCTTGAATACATCCCACTTCTGTTCTTTGGGATCATACTTGGAATTGACGAAGCAGAACCAGTTTGCATCGTCCTGGTTCGGGTGGTCCGCCTGATAGTAGAAGCCCGGGTAGCGGGTTTCTTTGCGGAACTGGATGTGCCGCAGATGAGATTCCACGGTCCAGATCCTGTGGTAGATTTCCCATGCCCTCATCAGCTCATGCAGATCGCCGGCTGCCAGTTTTTCGCAGTCTTCGCGCATGGTCTGGAGAAGGTCCATGACGATCTCAAGGTTCTTGTCAGTGGTCAGGTAATAGGTAGCCGTACCAGCGCCGTACTCATGGGTCGCCTTCATCAGGCGATACATCATGCCTTCGGGTTTCATGTAGTTCGGGTTGATATCGATGGCGGTCGTATATTCGTAATGATCCAGGAACATTCGAACCGGCTTGTAAACGATATCTACAGCTTCCTGTGCACTGATGGCCAATTCCGGCTTGAAGTCCGCAAAATCCTTGGCGTAACGAACCATCTGCTTGGCGACAATGCGGCCTTCGGCATGGGAGCCGGAAGAGAACTTGTGCCCGGAGCAGCCCACGCCGTCGCCGGCGGTGAACAGGCCGCTAACCGTGGTCATGCGGTTGTAAACCTTGCCGTTTTCCGCCTTGATCTTGTAAGAATCCGGGACCCAGTCGTAATCGGGGCCGGAGACCCACAGGCCACAGCACCCTGAGTGGGAGCCCAGCAGGTAAGGTTCGGTCGGCATAAGCTCGGAGTTTTTCTTTTCCGGTTCGGTGTTGGTGGCGCACCACAGGTTGGCCTGGCCGCAGGTCATGTCCAGAAAGTCTTCCCATGCTTCCGATTCCAGATGCTTGAGTTCCTTCTTGTCCATGGTCTTGCCGAGTTCGGCCAGCGCGGTAACCGTATCCATGATGATCGGTCCGCGGCCTTCCTTCATCTCGAAGAGCATGAGGTGGTTACGCAGACAGGTCGGGGTGATGGCAGCCGTGCCGTAAGGTGCGTAGAATTCGAGTTCCTTCTTTGCCGCGTCGCTGGCAGCAAAGTTTTCGCCCAGACCGTTGAGTGCTTTGGCCTTGAACAGGAGGAACCATGCACCCACAGGGCCGTAACCGTCCTTGAAGCGGGCCGGGGTGAAACGGTTTTCCATCATGGAAAGCTCGGCACCGACTTTCATGGCCAGGGTATAAGTGGAACCGGAGTTCCATACCGGGTACCATGCACGCCCCTTGCCTTCGCCGACGGACCGTGGCTGATAGATATTGACCGCGCCGCCGCAGGCCACCATCATGGTCTTGGCCTTGATGATGTAAACCTTGTTTTCACGTACGGAGAAACCGATTGCGCCGGCAATCTGGTTTGCCTTGTTCTTGTCGAGCAGCAGTTCAACGATGAAAACACGCTCGAGAATGTTGTCGTCGCCAAGGGCTTTTTTAGCCGCTTCGGCAACGATTCTCTTGTAGGATTCACCGTTGATCATGATCTGCCATTTACCGGTGCGGACCGGCTTGGCACCGCCCTTGAGGGTACCGAGCTTGAGGCCCTTTTTCCCGTCAAGGTTTTTGTTGTCTTCGGTTTTCTTCCAGATCGGCAGGCCCCATTCTTCGAACAGGTGCACGGAATCGTCCACGTGGCAGCCGAGGTCGAAAATGAGGTCTTCACGAACGATGCCCATGAGGTCGTTTCTGACCATGCGGACATAATCATCCGGGGAGTTTTCGCCGATATAGGTATTAATGGCGGAAAGACCCTGGGCGACCGCACCGCTTCTTTCCATCGCGGCCTTGTCCACCAGCAGAACGCTCTGATCATCCCCGAGCCATTTCTTCACTTCAAAAGCAGTCCCGCAGGCAGCCATGCCGCCGCCGACGATCAGGATGTCAACTTCTTTTTCAACAACTTCAGGGTCCCTTACAGCCTTGAGTTCACCCGTGGGTTTGTTTGGTAATGCCATATTATATCCTCCTTAAATGTCGAAACATTCTGAATTGAATGGTCATCTTCAGACAACCGGCAGCCTATACGGTGGCCTGCGGCTTCGGGATCTGGTACCCATCCGCTTCCTGGGTGGAGAGCAGCTGGCTTTCAAGATCCTTGCCCTTAAGGCTTTCGTATGCATTGGCTTCGCCTTCATGAGTGGTCCGGATGGGGAACTTGAAGCGCTTGACGACGCCGTTCCTGAACTTGCAGGTCCACATGACGTCTTCGGTACCCATCATCGGGTAGATGCTGCTTCCCAGGGGAACAAAGTCGGCATAACCGCGGACTTCGATTGCCTGGGTCGGGCAGATCTTTACGCAGGAAAAGCATTCCCAGCACTGATCCGGTTCCTGGTTGTATGCTTTCAT
>SKZX01000114.1 GCA_007127175.1 Desulfobacterales bacterium | reverse complement strand
TTCCTGGTGTTTTTTGGCACACCCGTAAGCTACGCTTCCGATCTTATCCCTTTGTTTTGGATTATTATCGAAATCGAAATCGGGATCGAAGTCGAAAGAAAAAATAATATGCCGTCATCGGAAAGCAGAATAGCAAAGCGGGAATATATTTCGATCCCGCCAGTAATTTCGATTTAAACGAAAACAGATCCCTATAATCGGGTACACCGAATTTTGAGATGTGCGCCAACGACCCGACAAATATGTCGAACCTGCTGACAATAATTTCCTTTATTATTTAACAGGCTGAATTTAAATGATTTAATTTTACTTTACCTGGAATGTGGCGACAGTTTTTTCCTTCCCCCATCTGTCAACACGCATGGGGGGGGCTCAAGCAAATACCATTATATTTCAGTATGTTTTGTCAATACCAAAATTCTGGCACACTAAATGCAGGTATTTAGGCAAAAGGGTATTCGACCGAACAGAACATTGAGCAACCTTCAACCATAAGGAGAATGAAAATGAAAAAGAAATGGATTTACATCGCAGCAGCAGTCGCAGCATTGCTGATGATCGCTTCCCAGGCGTCCGGGTACAGGGGATACAATATGCCCGGCAAGCCCCATGGCTACTGCCCTCAAATGTCTGGACACTGGGCGGAGACGCTGGACCTGACCGATGCCCAGAAGGACCAGATCAGGGCCATGAATCAGTCTTTTATTGATGAAAACGGACAATTGCGGGAACAGTTGTACGCCAGGCACCAGGAGATGCGTCAATTGTGGTCTGAAACAGACCCCGACCAGGAGAAAATCATCGCCAAGCAGCGGGAAATCGATGAGATAAAAAACCGACTGCGCGACAACGCCACCCAACACCGGATGAAGATGAGAACGGAAGTGCTCACAGGTGAACAGCGGGAGAAACTGTCCCAGATGATGAAGGACAGGAATATGATGCGTGACTACAGGGGCGGCGGTGCCCCCAGGGGTAAACCCGGCCGCGGCGGCGCCCGCCCGGGTCCCGGCGGCATGGGCTGGTAGGCTGAACTTTCAACCGGTTCGGGCCTCGGGCATACCGAGGCCCGAACCGTCATTTCCGGGCGCCCGGTTTGATGCCATATTTTTTCAGCTTGTACCGGAGCATGCGCTCGCTCAGGCCGAGCTGTCCGGCGGCGCGGCTCTGGTTTGAGCCGGCCTCGGCAAGTGCCTTTCCGATCATCCGCCGCTCAAGGGATTCCACGGCTTCCTGGATGCTGCCTTCATCCTCAGGCATTTGTTTTTCGGGACTGTTTCGCCCGTCCGATCCAAACGGCAGCTCATTTTGGGTGATGACCGCCCCCCTGGCAATCACGACGCCCCGTTCGACAATATTTTCCAGTTCCCGCACATTGCCGGGAAACTCGTATTTCATCAACATATCCATTGCCTCCCGGCTCACCGATGCCACCCGGCTCCCGTATCGGCCGGCAAAGCGGGAAACAAAATGATCCACCAACTCGGGGATATCCTCCTTGCGCTCGCGCAGGGGCGGGATGTTTAATACAATGACGTTGATCCGGTAGAAGAGGTCTTCGCGAAAGGTCTTGTCCTTAAGGCGGCTTTCAAGGTCCTGGTGCGTGGCGCTGATGATCCGCACGTCCGCATCCAGCACACGGTCGCCCCCGACGCGCTGGAACCGGCGCTCCTGCAGAAAACGCAGCAGCTTCACCTGCACATCCGGCGGCAGCTCGCCGATTTCATCCAGAAACAGGGTCCCGCCGTCCGCCTGTCCGAAATATCCGATCCTGCGCTGGTGCGCACCGGTAAAAGCGCCCTTCTCATGGCCGAACAGCTCGCTTTCGATAAGCCCTTCCGGTATGGCCCCGCAGTTGACCGCCACAAAAGGCGCACGTGCGCGAGGGCTCGCCCGGTGAATCAACCGTGCGAACAGCTCCTTTCCGGTCCCGGTTTCCCCCTGGATCAGAACCGTAGCCGCACTGGGCGCAACCCTGCCGGCCATATTGACCAGGGCCGACATTTTTTCGCTTTTATAGATGATCCCGCTGGCGGAAAACCGGTTTTTCTCGAGCTCACGGCGGAGCATCTCGTTTTCCCGGATCAGCGTCCTGCGCTCGGAAACTCTGGAAATCAGCATGGACAGGGCTTCCAGGTTGACAGGCTTGGAAATGTAGTCGACCGCGCCGGATTTCATGGCGGCCACGGCCGTTTCAACGGTCCCGTATGCGGTGATGATCACCGCATCGATTCCGGGATTGATGGCCTTGGCCTCCTTCAGAACTTCAACGCCTGATTTACCGGGCATTTTGTAATCAATGAGCATCAGGTCAAAAGTACCGGACTGAATCCTGGCAATGGCTTTTTCGCCATTTTCCGCGCCCGCGGCGTAATGCCCCTGTCCTGCCAGGTAATCCACCAGCATTTCCCTTTGCAGGGGCTCATCATCCACGACGAGAATGTCCATAATCTTCCTTCGGGGTGTGCCCACGGCCCGCCTGACGCGGCACCGGAATGGAAATTTCAAATGTGGCCCCATGATTTTCAGCGCTTTTCACCCGAATTTCACCGTTATGGGCACTGATTATTTCATGGGCGATGGCAAGCCCCAACCCGACACCCTTGTCCCGTGTGGTAAACGAGGGATCAAAAATGCTGTCCAGGTCCGCTTGGGGGATGCCTTTCCCGCTGTCTGCGATCCGTATGGTCAAAAAATCGTTTCCGTAGTGAACTTCCATGACAAGAGCACCGCCGTCGGGCATCGCATCAAAGGCGTTGCGGATGATGTTGATCAGGGCCTGCTCGATCCTGTCCGGGTCGATCAGCACATCACGGGGCGTGCCGGATTCTTTAGCCTGCAGCCGGACGGCTGAAATGTCCGCCTCGGGCTGCAGCAGAAATAAAACCCTGGATATCACATTCGCCATTGAATGCCAGCCCGGGCGAAGCTTCCCACTGGTGGACAGGGTAAGAAAATCATCCACCAGGCGGTTCAGCCGGTCGGTTTCAAGGGCAATCACTTCCGTCAAGCGGTCATAGCCGGCTTTTTTTTCCCCGGTGCCGGGGTATTCCCCTGCCAGGCGCTGCACCGCCATACTGATGGCGTTCAGAGGGTTCCTGATTTCATGGGCCATTCCCGCACCCAGCTTTCCTAGAGATTGAAGCCGCCTGGCCTTGTTCAACTGCTCGGACATGCCCCTGACGTTTTTCAAGTGGCGATTCTGCATAAAATACAACATGGCCATTGCCGACAGGCCGATCATGACCATCAGGAGGGTTGAAACAACAATATGGCGGCGGCTTTCGCCGATGATGACTTCTGTTTCGGACATGGAAAGGGCAAGGCGCACCAGGCTTCGCGGGGTTTCCGCAACGCCGAGCGGCATTGTCAGTTCCAGGCGGCCGGTTTTCCTTTCGGAATAGAAAGCCATCGATCCATCGCCCTGAACCAGGTCCAGCCGGGCATGCAGGGCCTCGGCGGTTTCGGGCTGAAACGCCTGCCCGCGGCCGGCCTGTGAGATCACGCGGCCCTGTTCGTCATAAAAGGCCGCGAATTCCATGTCCCGGTGCCACTGTACCTCTTCCATGGCCCTTGCCACCGCTGTTTTCCAGGCCCAGAACCGGAGATCCGCCCCTTCGAGAAGCAGTAAAACAGCGCCGCTCCCATCCGGGCGCCGAATACCCACGTACCCGCCGTTTTCCCTGACAAACGGTCCCCTGAACAATCTCAGTAAAACGCCCGCATCCCCTGCTGACAGCGTTTGTGCTGATTGCATCAAGCGGTCGGGAACAGGCTCCCTGCCATACATGAGGCCGCCGCTGCTGTCAAAAAACAATATTCCGGCAAGGCGCCGGTTCCGGGCCAGATGGTGCAAGGCTTCGGCAGAAAAACCGGCCCCTGTTCTTTCCATCAGCTCAATATCGCGGGCCGCGTCCACCAGTTCGGTGACAAGCTGCTCCTGAATGGAGAGGGCGCCTTCTTCCAGGGGCAATGCCGGGTCGGTCCCGAAGGGTTCACGGTCGGTTTGCACAAGCTGGCGATAACCGTAGACAGCATACTCCCCCAGGTGTTCTGCCTGGTAGAAACCCTGTTTTTCGAGCATGCCCACCAGCACGTTTTCAATCCGCCGCAAGTCCATCGTGGCCATGATAAAAAAAAGGAAGGCCAGCAGACCGGACACCACGGCCACAATCAGCAGGGGAAAACGGGAGGCGGCTCTTTTTTGCGCCCATTCTGTAAGTTGGCTACCCATACCGGACATTTTACTGAATAGCCGTAAATTGTCAATCTTTTCAATTGCCTTTCAATATACCGGGCTTTTGCCGGTCCATCTGTTTCCCAAAGGGTTTGTTCGGTGCAAAACCCCATGCGCGAAAGTGAAAATCCTTGAAAAAATGCGCGACCTTGATTATTCTTATATTTGACGAAGATTATTCTTATATTTGACGAATAATCGCCCGAATACCCATCGCATGGAACCCCTGACCGGAATCCATGGAAGACGAGACAACATGAAAAATACCCTGGTTGCAATCGCCATCATGCTTATGATACCGGTTTCCGTCCAGGGATTCCCCATATTGCACGAGGGCTCCCAGCAGTTTCACTTCGCCTTTGATTACCGGGACGACGACTGGAACCTGGAGTTCATGTACGGTAAATTTGTAACGGATGAACTGCTTCTCGGCGCCATGTTTGCCTCATCGAAAAGCGTCCATTCCCGCTGGTCCGCAGGCCTGGTAATGGAGCACCACTTTCATCTCGGCACCATGACCTATCCCTATTTGTCAGCGATTGCAATGTACGAGGACTATGACATCGATGACCATCTCCGTTTCGGCCCTGCGGCAGGCATCAACCATTTTTTGACCGACTACCTTTCAATTGACCTGAAGGCCAGGTACCTGTTTTCAAGCGACCGCACCCGGGGGCCGGGTGAACATCTTGAGCTATTGGGCGGCTTGAGAGTCCTGTTTTAACGCCCGACATCACGGAGGCGCTTTTGATACTGGCCATAGGTGAAATTCTTGTCGATATTTTTCCCCATTACCGGCGTATTGGCGGTGCGCCCTTTAATTTTGCATATCATGCCGGACACCTCGGCATGGATGTGACCTTCATCTCCCGCGTCGGCGATGACGAACCCGGCGCAGACATATTTGCAATGCTTGCGCAAAACGGCTTCAAGACCGAATTCATCCAGATTGATCGCCACCATGAGACCGGCCGGGTCATTGTCACGCCGGATCAGCAAGGCGGCCATGAATTCGAGATACTGCCTGATGCCGCCTATGATTTTATTGACCTGCCCGACAATCCGGAAGACATTTCAGGGGGCAAGACCATAGACCTGATCTACTTTGGTACGCTTGCACAGCGGACGGCGCAAGGGTTCAACAGTATCCAGGCCTTTTTAAACAAGCGGCCAGCCGGTTCCAAATGCTTTTATGACATCAATCTTCGACCCGGGCAGTTCAGCGACGCAATCATCAGGAAATCCCTTGATAATACCGACATACTGAAGCTGAACAGCGACGAGCTTGCATACCTGCGCCATATGTTCCGGCGGGAGGACACGGATACCCGGATGGCACGGTGGCTGATGCAGAACTGCGGCATCGAGATGGTTTCATTGACAAAAGGCGCCGACGGCAGCGATATCATTACAGCCGGCGATCAACAGCACGCAGGGGTGCCGGATGCGGAAATCGCCGATACCGTGGGGGCGGGGGATGCCTATGCCGCGGTACTGGCCACGGGCCTGCTCAAAGGCCTGCCCCTGGAAAAAATTCTGTCCATCGCCGCCCGTTTTGCATCGAAAATCTGCACCATTAAAGGTGCTGTGCCGGATGACACCGCATTTTACGAACCTTTCCGAAAGCAATTGTCAGGAGATATCAATGCCTGAAAAAGGACTTTATATACAGATGTTTTCAATCCACGGACTCGTTCGCATGAACAACCCGGAACTCGGGCGCGACGCGGATACCGGCGGGCAGGTGCTGTACGTGGTGGAACTGGCCAAACATCTTGCCAAAAGAGACGACGTCCGGAGAGTGGACCTGTTCACACGGCTGATTTCCGATCCCAAGGTATCAGACGACTATGCCCGGCCCGTCGAGGTTTTCAGCGACAAATGCCGCATCGTGCGCATTCAGTGCGGCGGCAGGAAATATATCCGAAAAGAACTGCTGTGGCCCCACATGGATGAATTCATCGACAAGACCATCAAGTTCATCATCCGTGAGAACGACTTCCCGGACGTGCTCCACGGACACTACCCGGATGCGGGGTACGTGGCCATGAACCTGGCCAATATCTTCGGCCTGCCGTTTATTTACACGGGGCATTCACTGGGTCTCAGCAAGAAACAGAAACTTATCCACGACGGGATGACAGAATCCGATATCAACCGGGTATATAAAATCGGCACCCGGATCGCCGCGGAGGAAAACATACTGAAATCCGCGGACCTCGTCATCGCCAGCACCAACCAGGAAAAGACGGACCAATACGGCAGCTATATGAATGCCCGCTTTCCGGATTTCAAGGTCATCCCCCCGGGCATTGACGTGGACCGGTTCTACCCGTTCTATCACGACCGGCTGCCCGAGGAAGAAAAATCGGAAATGGAAAAATATGCCCAGGCCAACCTGCTCAAGCAGCTCGACCGGTTTTTGGTGTTCCCGGACAAGCCGCTCATCCTTGCTCTTTCCAGGCCGGACAAGCGCAAGAACATCACCGGGCTCATACAGGCCTACGGCGAGGACAAGGAGCTCCAGGCCCTTGCCAACCTGGCTGTTTTTGCCGGCATCCGCAAGGACATCGACGAGATGGAGGACAATGAAAAAGATGTGCTCACGCGCATGCTTCTGGACATGGACCGCTATGACCTTTACGGAAAACTTGCGATCCCGAAAAAGCATGACGTTGAATACGAAGTGCCGGCGCTTTACCGTATTGCAGCGGAAAAACGCGGCGTCTTCGTGAACCCGGCAATGACGGAACCGTTTGGGCTCACACTGCTCGAGGCCGGTGCCACCGGCCTCCCCCTTGTCGCCACCAACGACGGCGGACCCCGCGATATCATCGGGTGCTGCGAAAACGGCATACTGGTGGACGCGACCAGCACCGCGGAAATCGCCGAGGCTATTAAAAAACTGCTTACAGACCCCGAATACTGGGAATCCTGCTCCCGCAACGGCATCATGAATGTCCGCAAATATTACACCTGGGACAGCCATGCCGATAGCTACCTGAAGGCGGCCAGGCCGCTGGCGAAAAGCCTCAACATGAAAGAAATGAAAAAGTCAAAGCCCTATACGCCCATCGGCAAACGGCTGACCGGTTTGAAGCGCTTCCTGATCGCCGATATCGACGACATCATGGTATGCGACGACCATGCTGAGAAGAAACGCCTGGCAGAATGGATAGAAAGCAACCGCAAACGGGTTGCCTTCGGCGTCACCAGCAGCCGGGGGGTTGAAGAAATCATCGATTTTCACAACGAGAACGGACTGCCTGTACCGGATATCATCATATCGGCTGCCGGCACAGAAATATATTACGGCGGGGAACAGCATTACGACAACGGCTGGGAGGCCCATATTGCCAATCGATGGGAGCCCGAAAAAATCAAGAAACTGCTCAAACGGTTCGACTTTCTGACGATGAATGAAAAACCGGCCCAGCGAAAATTCAAGATCAGCTTCACCATGCCTTACGAGAAGGACCGGCTGTCAAAAATCCATGACCTTCTGTCGGCAAAGAGGTGCCGCTACACCCTCATCTATTATGACCGGGAGCACCTGGATATTGTTCCCTACCGCGCGTCCAAGGGAAAAGCCATACGGTATATCAGCTATAAGTGGGAAACACCACTGTCAAACTTTTTGGTGTGCGCCAATACGGCGGAAATGCTGGCTGGCGAACCCCTGGGCGTGGTGGTGGGGGCGGATGACGCCCGGAAAGACCGGGCCGGCAAAACCATCAAAAGGAACAAGCGCATCTATTTTGCCAGAAACCAGTGTGCCGGCGGGATACTGGAAGGCATTGAAAAGTATCGGTTTGCTGAGAACATCAAGGGGTAGGTTGCGCCGGGGCTG
>SKZX01000317.1 GCA_007127175.1 Desulfobacterales bacterium | reverse complement strand
CGGCATCCTTGCGGATGTGAGAAATCGCGGGGATGAAGCAGTGATCGCCTATACCAACCGGTTTGACGCACCGGCGATGACAGTTGCGGACATATTGGTGACAGCCGATGAGATCGCATGGGCCCGGAAAACCGTGGATGATGGTTTTTTGTCGGCATTGAGGCGGGCGGCAGGCCAGATTGAGTCCTTTCACCGGCGTCAGATCGAAAATTCATGGTTTGACGCGCCGCGCCAGGGCGTGATCCTGGGGCAGATGGTCATCCCGGTTTCCGCTGCCGGCGTGTATGTGCCCGGCGCAAGGGGCGGGATGACCCCGCTGGTTTCTTCGGTGCTCATGGGGGGCATTCCGGCGAAGATTGCCGGGGTGGAAAGGGTCGTCATGGTCACGCCGCCCACAGCGGATGGCCGGGTGAACCCTCATCTGCTTGTTGCCGCCGACATGGTCGGGATCGATCGGGTCTATAAGGTCGGCAGTGCCTGGGCCATCGCCGCGTTGACATACGGCACGGAAACCATCGACCCCGTGGATGTGATCGTGGGGCCGGGCAATGTGTACGTCACCCTGGCCAAAAAAATGGTTATGGGCAGGGTCGGTATCGATGGTGTGGCGGGCCCCAGTGAGATACTGGTGATTGCAGACAGCCATGCCGATCCGGATTTCATTGCGGCCGACCTGCTTTCCCAGGCGGAACACGATGCCCTGGCCTCAGCCGTTCTGGTAACCCCATCCATGGATGTTGCGCGCGCGGTTGAGGCCGCCCTCCAAGCTCAGCTTGCCGGGCTCTCACGCGTCGAGATTGCCGCAGCGTCCATTGACAGTTACGGCGCCATCCTGGTGGTGGCCGACATGGAAGCGGCCATGGCAGTTGCCAACCGGATTGCCCCGGAGCACCTGGAGCTCCAGGTCCGCGATCCGTTTGACTGGCTGGGCCACATTAAAAATGCCGGGGCTGTATTCCTGGGGGCATACACGCCTGAGCCTGTCGGGGACTATATTGCCGGTCCAAACCATGTGCTGCCGACCGGTGGCACTGCGCGGTTCTCTTCCGCCCTTTCCGTGGACTGCTTCACCAAGCGCACCAGTGTGGTTTATTACACGGCCGGGGCTTTTTCTGCAGAAGCCGGCGATGCCGTGCGCCTGGCCGAGACCGAGGGGCTTGGGGCGCATGCGGAATCCATGCGCATCCGGATAAAAAAACGGCAGTGATGATTTTTGTCTTGACACAATGGTGTCTCGGGATTAATTGACATATTTTGAGTATTTGCTCAAAAAAGGTGGATGCATGGGAAGACCACACAAGAAACGATATGTTGCGCATAATCCGGGTGTCAGTTATTTCAAGCCAAGGGGCATCCCCATGGTCAAGCTGATGGAAACCCGGTTGACCATTGATGAATGTGAAGCCCTGCGGCTTGCTGACTACGAGGGATATTCCCACGAGGATGCAGGCGAGGAAATGGGTGTGTCCCGCGCCACATTCGGGCGTATTATTGAAAAAGCAAGAAAAACCGTTGCGGACGCGCTGATAAACGGAAAGGCGATCCGTATCGAAGGGGGTAACTACCAGTTTGTGGACGGCGGGCGCCGGTTTGCCTGCGCCTGCTGCAAGCATGACTGGATGGCGGAATGCGGGACGCCGCGGCCCGATGCCTGTCCCGAGTGCGGCGAGAATGACCTTGAGCGGGTCATGCCTGAACTGGATGAAAATTCCTGACCAGGGTATTCCCCCATAGCGCATGGACAGCAGGTTATTAAAAATATTGGGTGCTTCAAACTGTTTTTAATGAAAAGGAGATTGGAGAATGACTGAATGTCAACAACATGGTTGCGGCGGTGGTTCGCAGAAAGCAGCTCATGATAGTGATGAAGAGGTCCTGAAAACATTGGCAAGGATCCGGCACAAGTTCCTGGTGATGAGCGGAAAGGGTGGGGTGGGAAAGACCAGCGTGGCGGTTAACCTGGCCATGGCCCTTGCGGAGAAAGGGTTCAAGGTGGGTATCATGGACGTGGACGTACACGGCCCGGATGTGCCGAGAATGCTCGGCCTGTCCGGGGTAAAAGCGGTCAGCGCCGGGGACAAGATCGAGCCCCTGCACTATTCGGACAATCTTTCCGCCATTTCCATCGAGGGCATACTCCCGGACAACGATACGGCGGTGATATGGCGGGGCCCCCTGAAGCATGCGGCCATCACCCAATTCATTACCGAGGTCAATTGGGGAAACCTGGACTACCTGATCATCGATTCCCCCCCGGGCACCGGGGACGAGCCCATGAGCGTGGCCCAGACCGTTAAGGATGCACGGGCCATCGTGGTGACCACCCCCCAGGAAGTGGCCTTGTCGGATGTGCGCAAATCCATCAATTTCTGCAAGAAGCTCAACCTGGAGATTTTCGGCGTGGTGGAGAACATGAGCGGATATGCATGTCCCCATTGCGGCGAGACCGTTGACCTGTTCGGCACCGGCGGCGGTGAAAAAACGGCTAAACAGTTCGGCCTGCGTTTCCTGGGCCGGATTCCCTTCGACCCCAACATGGTCAAGGCCGCCGATGTGGGGGAAGCGTTCCAGTCACGCTACACGGATGCACCGGTCACAAAAGCACTCCACGAAATCGCCGATATCCTGGCAAGCGGTTGATAAAGGGGTGTTTCATAAAAAATCAGAAACTGCCGCCCAGGTCATTGAGGATCAATGTGATGGGTCGGGCATCCTCGCTTTCCCCGGAATAGCGGATCGGCCCGGGCCTCCGGTAGCAGTCTTCACCGGGGGTTGCGGCGAGCCACTTGTCGCGTTTGGCGGCAAATACCCGGAACGCCGGTGAATGAATATCAACGAGGGCGCGTTCCATGACCAGGGCGAGTTTGCCCGTCCGTTCTTCCAGGTGCATCAGGGCGCCTATGGGTATGCCGATGGGCGCCCAGTCCCTGAAGTCTTTCTGGAGGTTGTTGATGGCGGCCATCTGGCCGGTGGCGCCGTTGGCGATCAGCGAGAATGCCGTCATCCCCAGGTTGTAGGTATAGGTGCAGTCAAACCAGGTCGGGTCGTTGCCCCGGCCGTCGTATCCGTAAAAATGATACTGGGTTTTGAACTTCGGCACGGATTGCTTGTAAATGGTTTCGACAGGGGTGGGGATTTCTCCACTCTTTGAAATCAACCCCTCTTTGACAAGGGTCTGCTTGAGGGTTTTGATGGAGACGATGGACTCCTTGACCAGCAGAAAATCGTCACCGGCGCCGTAGTTCCGGAAAATCGCGGGTCCGTAGAAATCCGGGTCAAGCCCGCCTTCCGCCATGGTCCGCCGGTAACTGTTCACCTTTATGCCGTTTTTATAAGTCCCCCTGTCGGCCAGCCGCTTGAGGTAGTCCTCCACCAGCCCCATGACCACGCGGTCTGTTTCCATTTGTGAAAACTGGAAATTGCCGTGGCTGTCGCGTTCGGTCAGCAACCCTTCCTGAAAAAACGGGGGCAGCACGTTGAAAAGGTCGTCGTCCCGGGTGTTCCAGATGGAAAAGGATTGGTTTTCACGGGACATGCGCGCCAATTGCCGCAGGTACTCGAGCTTGTCTTTCAGGGTGGGGAAGTGGCTGTTAAAATCCGTGTCGTGGGTGGCGTTGTAGTCTGCAATAATGGTGTTCAGTTTTATGATGAAAACCTGGATTTCATTGATGAATTCGAGCAGTCCCTCCGGGATGACAATAACCCCGTAATTTTTACCGACAGCGGCCCTCCGGACGATGCCGTCACATATGAGCCGGGACACCTGCCGCAGGGTCATGCCGTATGCCGTGTAGTCGATGGTCCCTTCTGCTCTGGCGTTTTCGATACGCTCCTCATCGACGAAGTCCGCCAGTTCCTCGCCGATAAGGGTCATGTTCGGGTGGACCTGAAGGGCGACTTCAAGGGCGAGGTGCGAGGCAACGCGCCCCATGACCTTGCAGATATGCCAGTACTTGACATCCGAGCTGCTGTCCGAGCAAAGATTGTTGATATTGTGGGCGAAAGCCCGGGCAGCCGTGTGGAACCCGAAGGAAACCGCGCAGATGGAGTGGCCGTTGACATCCTTGACCTGGATATCGCCGTCGATGGTTTTGGGAACCCCGATCACCTGGACGCCGTCCTTGTAAAGTTCCTGGGCAAGAAATGCCGCGTTGGTGTTCGAGTCGTCCCCGCCGACGATCACCAGGGCGTCCAGGTTGAGTTCCAGGCAGGTTTTCCGCGCCTTTTGCATTTTTTCGCCGGAGTCGATTTTGGTCCGGCCGGTCTTGATCATCCCGAACCCACCGAGATTCCTGTAGGCATTGACGATGTCGGCGGTTATTTCAATGTAGTTGTTTTCGAGTATCCCGTCGGGCCCCATGAGAAAACCGAACACGCGGCTGTTTTCGCTGGCTTTGGTCAGGGCGTCAAAAAGGCCGGCAATGACGTTGTGGCCGCCGGGGGCGGGCCCGCCTGAAAAAACAATGCCGATATTCCTCTGTTTGCGGTGCCCCTCGATCACCGCCCCACCAGGGTCATCTTCGCCCACAACCCGCTGAGCGACGTTGTCGATAATATCCGGGAGCTGTTTTTTTGCTTCGGGGTGGCGATGAAATTCATAGGCGTCAACGTTTTCGAGCGTTCGGTAAGGCTTTTTAAAAACCTCGCAGAGGGGCGGTGTAAAGGCCAGCCGCTCCTTGAGCGCCCAGCTTGCATCGGCGGTAGCCCGTTCAATCTCTTCCTTTTTCAGAAATTCATCCAGTGCTTTTGTTTGCTGGAAATCGGTCTTGCCGGTCATGGCTCCTCCTGCATTGCCTGTCCATATCCAAGGGCCCTTGCCTCTCGGTGAAAAAATTTTCACACCTGTTTACGCCTGGGAAATAATAACACCTAAGGACATTCATGTGTCAAGCAAAAGGATTGCGCAGCACTTCAATTATGGCCTTGCCCTTGCCTTTATGCCCCACAGACTTTATATTTTGTTGAATTAGGGAGTCCTGCGGCAGGAGAGAACGTGTTTTACCGGCGATGGAAATGCGGTTGATGAAATGGGTTTGCATACGACCGAAACGATACGTATCTTGTTCCCATGGCGGTTATTGGTTGCGGTCGGGACGCAGTTCAGTGAAAATGATCTGACAAAGGAGAAAATGATGAAAAAATGGCGATGCACCGTTTGCAATTATATCCATACGGGGGACAGCCCCCCGGAGAAATGCCCGGTTTGCGGTGCGGACAAGAGCAAGTTCGTTGAAATCAGCCCTGAAGAAGCAAAACAGTATGAGGAGAAGCAAAGCAGCAAGGCAAAGCCGGAAGGTGGCGGAAAAGCAAAACCGGAGGAGCCGGCAGCCACGCCCCCGCCGTCATCCGGCCCGGGCGGCGCCGGCGCGTCCAAAAGCGCTTCCGGACTGCGGGATTTCATAGACGCCCAGCTTGTTGTCCATCATGCCCATCCCATTACGGTCCATGTGCCCAACGGGGTGCTGCCCATCGTTGTGTTGTTCATGTTCATCGCCGCTGTTTTCGGCACCGAGGCCCTGGCCTGGGCGGCGTTTTATTTTGCGTTCATGGTGGTGCTGTCCATGCCCGTGGTCATGTACACCGGCTACAATGAGTGGCAGCGGAAATACAAGGGCGCCCGGACCACTATGTTCATGGCAAAGATCGCGGCCGCGGTCGTTGTGGCCATTTCCGCTTTTCTGATCGTCATATGGTTTTTCATCAATCCGGATGTCATCTATTCCGGCGCGGCGCGGCGCGGCAGCTTCCTGATCCTGAACCTGATCATGTTCGGCGCCACCGGGGTTGCCGGGTTTATCGGCGGGAAGTTTGTTTTCAAGGATTGACGGCTTCCAAAAAAGTTCAATATCTGCTCTGCGGGCAACCTTTGAAGAACCTCACGTACGCATAGGTACGATCAAATCTTCAAAGATTGTTCGCGCCTGGATCTTGAACCGCAGTCCGGATTTTGAGACGGCTTCTAATCGCAGTCGCACCCGCAGGTGCACCCCCCACCGCAGGAAGTGGTCTGTGCCATGGCCCGGACCACTTCGCGGGGCGATGCGGATTCGACGCCGTGGATTTTCAGGTTCATGTAAAAGCGGTTCAACTTGCTCCCGAGAATCTGGGGGCACATCAGGACATGGCCGAAAAACTCAGGAATCGCGGTCCGGTCAATCTGCAGGGTGACGGAATCGCCCACTTTTTTCCCCGCAAGGCTTCTTTCCAGGGGCGTCAGCCCTTCCTTCCCGAGCCCGAATATGAATTCAACGGTGTTTCCATTCAGAATTTCCCGCCCTGCCGGCCTGTTCCCGGCGGAGATGGTGACCATGACTTTTTTCAAAGGGGTGACAGCCAGTTTTTCTGCGCTCATGAATAATTCCTTTGCAGATCGGAAAAGGATATGCGTACTGCCTTTTAACGAGAATTCGTTATTACCACAACATGATGCCAAGAAACAACCCCGTGTTGCGATCATTTTCAGAAAAAAACGAGCGTTTTCCGACAGCCCGAGACACCCTTTTCATTGCCGGGTCAGGGGGTGGCGGGTCTGCTTTTAATACGCTAAACAAATGGTTTTGAAGCGCCAAATTGTTTGTTGACGGCTCCGATTTTTTTCGGGCCATGTTATTCGATGATACATATGTGTCTTGTATGGAAACAGTGCGCCATATTTCTCATACAATCTTACAACCCCCCTTGCTGAATATTTTTATTTTTCGTAAACCATATCATATCAATATTTTATGTTTAATTATGGCGCCCTGCGGGACGAATCCGGTTGCAAGTGGTACGGTTATTGTTATGTTTTTTTCTTATTAATGGCCGTTGCGCAATGAAAAGGCGGGTGGCAGGCTGTAATGAATTGGCATTACCATTGGCCCGGTATTAGGGTGTCGTCACAACAACCATTTGAATAAAGGAGGCATTTTAATGGGGAAAACGAGTAAACATTTAATGGATGCGTTCGCAGGAGAATCACAGGCGAATCGCAAATACCTGGCATATGCCAAACAGGCGGACAAGGAAGGGCACACAGCGGTTGCAAAACTCTTCAGGGCTGCGGCCGCAGCCGAGACGGTGCATGCCCATGCGCACCTCCGGGCTGCCGGCGGCATCGGTAAAACGGCCGAAAACCTGAAGGATGCCATTGCCGGTGAAACCCACGAGTTCAAATCCATGTACCCGGAAATGATCGCGGATGCGGAGGCTGAGGGGAGCAAGGACGCCCTGCGAAGCTTCACCTATGCCAATGCGGTTGAAGAGATTCACGCCGGGCTTTACCAGAAGGCCCTTGACACGATCGACAACCCGGAGGCGGTTGACTGTTATTATGTATGCGGCGTGTGCGGCTATACCGTGGCGGATGAAAAGCCCGATACCTGCCCGGTCTGCGGATCTTCAGGGAAGATTTTCGAGCAGGTCGACTGATGGGGAGAAAGGATGCGTTCTAAACATCTGTGAATCACATTAGGGCAGGCATTATGATCATGAGCCCCCGGTTGCATACCGGGGGCTTTTTTGGGTGCAACAGCCTACAGGATGTCCTGGAAAAAGTCGTTTCCCTTGTCGTCTATGATGATGAATGCGGGAAAATCCTTTACCGTGATCATGAAAACCGATTCCATGCCCAGCTCCGGGAAATCGATCACTTCCACGTTGGTGATGCATTCCTTGCCCAATCGCGCGGCAGGCCCGCCGATGGAACCGAGATAGAAGCCGCCGTATGACTTGCAGGCGTCTTTTACCGCCGGGGAGCGGTTCCCCTTGGCCAGGGTGACCAGCGACCCGCCGTGTTTCTGGAAAACTGGGATATAGGGATCCATCCGGGCCGCCGTGGTGGGCCCGAAGGAGCCGGACGGGTAACCTTCAGGCGTCTTGGCGGGCCCGGCGTAGTAGATGATGTGCTCTTTGGCATACCATGGCAGCTCCCCGCTTTTTTCCAGTTGCTCCATTATCCTGGCATGGGCGATGTCCCTGGCCACCACAATTTTACCGTTGAGCAGGAGCCGCGTCGTCACGGGATGGCGGCTCAATTCTGCCCGTATCTCGTCCATGGACCGGTTCAGGTCCAGGGAAACGGCATCGGCCTCGATTTGCCGGGCATCCG
>SKZX01000099.1 GCA_007127175.1 Desulfobacterales bacterium | reverse complement strand
TCCAGCAGGTCGATACGCTGGGCAAAACTGGCGCTGTGGGCATCAAAGCGGCGGATGATGTTGAAATGCTTCCGGGCCTCGTTTTTCCACGTCTCGATATTGTCAACCGCGTTTTTTTCCTTTGAATTGATGACGATCATGCGGGGAAGGCCGGTTTTTCGAAGAATTTCCATTTCAAGCGCGTCGATCCGCCTTACCGGGCGGGACCCGTCCACCACGAAAATAATCCCCGCGCCGTCGGCCAGGGGGGAAAACAGCTCGCACTCATCGGCAAAGTCATCCTCTCCCCGGTGGGTCCGGATAAACTCGGGGATCATCCGGTCATCGGGGCCTGTGTAGGCCGCGATCCATTCCAGGGTCCGGCGGGGGCTCTGAAAACCGGGGGTGTCCACGAAGCGGATGACGGTGCGGCCGTCTATGCGGACGGGATGCTCCCGGCATTCGCGTGTTTCACCCGGTGTGGGGCTGATCTTGACGCTGTCGTCCTCGGCCAGGGTCGATACAACTGACGATTTTCCCTCGTTGGGATGGCCGAGCACGGCGAACAGGGGCGGTTTTTCAGTCAACGGGTTGGCCTCCAATGGGTTCGGTTCGCATATAGGGGTCTTTCATGAGGGCGACGGCCTGTGACCAGATTTTCCGGTCCATCTCCGAGGGCGGCCCAGGGATCCTGTCAGCGCCGGGTTGACCGAGCAGCGCGATGACCATCCCCGCCGTTCCCCCGGCAGCGGATCGCAGCGCCTTGATCCATGCCATGTTTTCCCTGATGGGCGGCTGCCACGCTTCCTGGATCACAACGATACGGGTCGAAAAACTGCTGTCGCCTTTTTCCAGAAGGGCCTGCCGGAGCATCCGTGCGTCTGAGGCGGCATCCATTGACGCGGGGATAACGGCTGCCGGGTGCATGCCGAGCGAGGCGCCCAGGTATTGATGAAGCCATGCCCCGTTGACCTGATCATGGATTTCCTCCGGTATCACAACGATTGCCGGTGTTTCCCCGGCCCCTTTTTCCCCGGCCCCCGCGTCTGAGAGCGGACCGGGCCGGCTGCCGGCTGAAGCCATCCGGTAGGGGGCGCTTTTCGTCTCGATTCGCGGGGTCTTCATTCGCATGACCAGGCGGTCGCAGTCCCCGTGATTGAAAGTGATGGCGGAAAGCGCCCGGCGCTTCAGAATATAGCCTGCCGCGGCCAGCAGCAGTCTCGGCAGAAACCCGTAAAACAGGACCGCCAGAAAGATAAACGGCCACCATGACACCAGGTCGCCGGTGGCCAGGTGGAAAATGCCGTCTTTCAATATCATTTTTGAGCCGGCGATCTGCTCAAGGCTCGGATGGGCAAGGGGGGGTGACAACAGCCATGACCACGGAACGGCGATCACTTCAACGAAGCGCAGAATCGATTCCGGGGCAACCCTGAGGGTAGTTTGCCAGCCAAAGGCAAGATCGGTAATGGTGACTTTTAAAAAAAAAGCGCCCAGAACACCGGCATTATAAAACAGGCCGAACAGCTGGGCCAGGAGAAATACCGGCCAGAAAAAAACAGATCCGTATATGGTTTTTGTTTTTCCCAGCAGCGCAAAGACTTCCCGGAGCCGGTTCGACGTGTCCGCGTCCATCCGTCTTCCCGCAAAACGGCCGATCTTCCGGATCAGGAACCTAAAAAAAGCCGTCAGCAGGGGATAGACCAGTTTAAATGAGCCCGCAATCTTTATTCGATGGGCGGTTGCGGACACAAACAAGGCAATCAGCAGCAGTGCCTGGGGAACCAGAAGCACCCACAGGCAGGTGAACACGTTGACCGGTTCGCGTCCTGAATAAGACAGGAGCCCCGTGGTCACGCCCGCGCCCAGGAGCAGCGCCATACCGGCGAAAAGCAGCCGGATGGTGCGCATGGCCTCGGCATATGCGTCGCCGGGGAGCAGGGTGGCCGCCCCGGTGTTTCTTTTTTCCAGTGCCCGCCGCTCTTCCAGCCAGTGCCGTACGAGTCGTCTGCGAAATATCGGCGTGTCCTTCCAGGTGTCCCGGCCGGGGAAGGACTGGTATGCATTCCGGTCAAACGCCATACCGTCCGTGTCTGCTTGGCCGGCTGTTTCCCCGAATTTTTTCCCGAGGAAATATTCCAGGTCGATGAGGTCTTTTATTTGCCAATTATTTCTCAAATTCGTGCGTTTCCTTCTTGATCAAAACGGAAAACTGTCTTACTGTTCATATAGTTTTGAATGCCGGCGGCCGGATTGGATTTTTTTCATGAATCACTATCTGGCCCATAAGCCGGAAAGGCCGAAAAGAAACTGAATCGCCAGCGGAATCATGCTTGAGGCGATCTTCAATTTATTTTATAGCAAAAACGGATATAATTAAAAAGCCATGATTATACAACCCGCCAAGAGCGGCAACGCCTTTTTCACGGACATAGAAGACAATCACCGGGTCATTTTTCAAAGGCCCGCGCTTTCAGCCCTCACCAATGCCTATACCGTTGTTGACCTGCATTTTCATTCCCGGCATTCCGACGGGTTCAATTCCGTTGACGCCATTGCCAAAAGGGCCAGGAAGCTCGGCATCGGCATCGCCATCACCGATCACAACGCCATTGCCGGTGCTGTTGAAATGGCAGAACGCAAGGATGTTTTTTGCATCCCGGGCATCGAAATCACTGCCAGGGAAGGGGCCCATATCCTGGTTTACTTTGACACGGTAAACGACCTGATCGATTTTTATGAAACGGATGTTGCCCCGTGGCTGGGGAAAAATGTCATGACTTCGTGCGCCATGAGCATGGAATCGATCGTGGCGTGCGCAAAAAAGCACAACGGGGTCGTGGTCTTCCCCCATCCTTACTGTGCCGTGTATACGGGCGTGTGCAATCCGATTTTCAGCAGGCGCCGGCAGGAATCCCTCCTTTCCATGGCGGACGGTGTGGAAGTGATCAACGGGGCCAACGTCCATCGCTGGAACCTGAAATCAACCGTGCTCGGGTTCAACATGAATATGGGGCTGACAGCCGGATCGGACGGCCACAACCTTTTCCAGATGGGTTCAGCCGTCACGTATGCCGCCTGTATGCGGGAACCCGCGGCTTTTCTCGATGCCATCCGGGAAAAAATGACGTGGACCATGGGCAAGGAAGTGGGGTTTCTGCGGAAGGTGACGTCCAGCAGCATGAAGCTCCGGACCAATTTCAATAACACATCGGACCTGTTCGGCAAGAATATGCGCTACGGACTCGCGCTGGTCCATTCCGGCTCCCGGAAGGTGCGCGACAGTATTCATGAAACCATGGCGCGGCGCAGAGCCGTTAAAAAACAGCGGAAATTCAATATCGTTTGAAAGCTGCAGCGCCGCCTGCCCAATTCATTGCCTATCGCCGATCTTCTAAAACCGCGCTGGACACACTGTCCCCCTTGGATTTGCACCGCTTCCGCATGCCTTTCGACTTTTTTCCTGACCAGGCGGCCAAACCACGCTGAATTAATTGGAAAAGTTTTTTCATTGTTTTTTTCCGTCAAAGCAATGGCAATGGGTTACAAGTAAGGTGAAAACAGCCATACCACCGCATCCCGCGTTTTAGCCAGCCTTGAGCGATGATTGATCATTTCAAGGGTGACCTGCCGCGATTTTCTGACCGCTTCCGATATAAGGCTGGAGAGCCTATCGGAAAAGGCCTTGTCATAGATTTCCACGTTGAGCTCAAAATTGAGCAGCAGGCTGCGGGGATCGATGTTGGCGGACCCGATCTGGGCGTAGATATCGTCGATGACAAAAAGCTTGGAGTGAACAAAGGGCGGCGGCTGGAAGAATACCTCCACACCATACCGGAGCAGGTCGATCAGCATGTTGTTGGCGGCCCACTGGATGAACGGCAGGTTGTTTTTTTCCGGCAGAACGATTTCCACTTTGATGCCCCGGAGGGCGGATGTCTGGAGGACGGCGATCATCTCGGTCGATGGCAGGAAATAGGGGGTCATGATCTGAACCCGTTTCCTGGCGGCTGCCACGGCGCCCACGAGAATTTTTGACAGCTTCTGGGCCGCCTCGTTGGGCCCGTCGATAATCGTGCGGCACACCGCTTCTCCTGCCGGGGTCGGCGGACGCTTCGTGGGCGTGATGGTATGCCCCGTACAAAAGGACCAGTCCTCGATAAAGGCCTGTTCAAGCTGCCTTGCAACCGGGCCGTTGCACAGGAAATGAATGTCTGAAACCCGTTCCCCGTAAGGCTGCTTTTCCACCAGGTGCGCGTCCCGGATATTCATCCCGCCCGTAAAACCGAGGTCGCCGTCAGCAACCAGTATTTTCCGGTGGTTGCGCAGGTTGATGTGAAACATCGGCGGAATCAGTTTTGGGGGCAGAAAGCGGACATGGGGAATCCCCTCCTTTTTGAGGAGCACGCTCGCCCTTGGAAATGAGTAATATTCCCCCACACCGTCCACAATAACCCGGACATCCACGCCCCGGCCGGCCGCCGCTGCCAATGCATCGATAAAGGTCCGGCCGATTTCATCGGTATCGAAGATGTAGCTGGACAGGAAAACGCTTTCCTTTGCATTGCCGATGGCCTCGAGCATGGCCGGATAGGCGGCTTCGCCCTCCAGCATGATTTCGATGCGGTTTCCTCCCACCATGGGCAGCCGGCTCAGGTGGTCGGACATGCGGGCGATCCGGGTGAAGGTTTCGGTTTCGGCAAGATCCGAGGACCGGAACGTCAGCCCTTGGGTCAGGGCGATGTCCCCGGGGCTGACCGGGTATGGGGGACGCTTGATTTCAAGTTTTCGGGCGCGGTTTTGAACCCTGTTGATGCCAAACAGAAAATAAAAAAAAGGCCCCACAAAGGGGAACATGAGGCAGATGGCAACCCAGCCGAGTGCCGACTGGGGCGTCCGTTTAAAAAAAAGGGCGTGCCCCGCGGTTGTCAGGGACAGTGAAACATTGAGTCCGAGAATGATCCATTCAATCAGGTTCATATCGCCCTGCTAAAGATCGGCATGTACGTCCGCTTCGGTTTCAATGGTGGAGACAACGGGGTCCCTGAGAATCCGGTCAACGGCCTGCCTGGCGGCATGGGCGGCTGCCGGGAAAACGCCGGCCAGGTTGACGATATGGCGCAGGTTGTCGGCGGTGCGCATGATCAGCATGGCAAGGTCCCCTTCGGCGCTGTCCCAGAAAGACAGAACCGTCTCCCATTCTTCGCCGTTTGCCCATTTATAGAGGGTCAGGGCGGGCCGCAGGTACAGGATCGGTGCTTCAAAGCCGGCATCTTTCAGCTCCGCGGAAAAGGGCAGCAGCCCGTGGCTGACGCGCTCAAATGCCGCTGCAAGATCTTCCGGGATGTCCTTTGGATGGATGCTTGCGTCGTCGGTTTCCCGTTCGTTCACCAGGGACGCCATGATCGCGGTCAGCAGCGCTGGATCCGAATCCGGGAACAGGCTCCAGCGGAACCCTTCGGCCACCATGAGCGGGTGGTCGATTCGCAGCTGGGAAGTCCATATCCCGTCATCCGTCAGGGTGTCATCTCCCGAAACGTAGGCTTTTTTCTTTAGAAAATCAAGATGGTGCAAAAAGCTTTCCCACAGGAATGCCGTATCCTGGCAGCGCACATCGGGTTCCGGTTTCTTTTTTCCTGCCCGGTTGAACTGGAAGGTGGCAAAGGATTTGCCGAGAAGGTCGCGGATCTGGTCGGGATGGTGGGATAACAGAAGATTGAGGGTCATGGAGAAGTTGATCCGGATCTGGCTGATCACGTCCGTGGCTTTGGCGTGGACCAGGTCCGCCACGTAGGCGATGTCCATGTATCGGCCCGGCACAGCCAGTGCAAAACCGATCTTGTCCATTCCCCGCCGGCCTGCCCGGCCGGTCATCTGGTGGAATTCCGTGGGGGTGAGCGGCGTGAACTCCCGGCCGTTGAACCGGTCGGAATTGAAAAACGCGATCGAGCGCGCCGGAAAATTCACCCCGGCGGCAACCGTTGAAGTAGCGAATACCGCGTCGAGAAGCCCTTCGGTCATCAATGTCTCGATGATGATTTTCCAAGCGGGGAGCTGCCCGCTGTGGTGGGCGCCGAGCCCTTTCTGCCGGAGGGTCTGCATCTGTTTGTGGTTGGCGATGTGGGGCACCTTGGCCACCAGTTCGGCGATGCGTTTTTTTCGCGCCTGGCGCCGGCTTTCATCTTCGGACGGGGAGAATGCGTTTCCCGCTGTCAGGGCGTTGTCGCAGTCGGCCCGGGATTTTAAAAAAAAGATGGCCGGCAGGAGGTTGTACTTGTCCAGGATGCGGAGCAGGTCTTGCACCGGCGGGGCCTGCCCCCTGAAGGACCGCTGCGGCCCCTTGCCTTCCCTGATGGGTCCCGATGCTTTACGGTGCAGCTGTTTTTTCTGCTTCCCCTGGTTTAACAGGGGGAAAAGGGTTCCCGAGGGGTGGAGGAAAAGGGGGAAAAGCGGCACGGGCCGGTTTTTTTCTTCAACGGTGGCGCATTTGCGGGAGCGGATCGATTCCAGCCAGGACGCGATCTGCCCGGCATTTCCAATGGTGGCCGACAACATGAGCAGAGGAATCCGGGAAGGCAGGTAAATCATGGTCTCCTCCCAGACCACCCCCCGGTCGTAGTCTCCCAGGTAATGCGCTTCATCCAGGACGACCAGGTCGGTAGCGATGTTCTCCCCCCGGTGCATGGCGTCATATAACTGGTTGCGCAGGATTTCCGTGGTGCCGACCAGTATGGGGGCGTCCGTGTTTTCCTTTCTGTCCCCGGTGAGGATGCCAAGGTTTTCCCCGCCGAATATCCCCGAGAACTCCTGGTATTTGGCATTGGTCAGGGCCTTGAGCGGGGATGCATACCATGCCCTGCCGCCGGCGTCGAACACGTCGCGGATGGCTTCCACCGCGATCCAGGTCTTCCCCGCGCCGGTCGGTGCAGTCACCAGGCAATCGGCGGTTTTTATGGCTTTTACCGCTTCGATCTGGAAGCGATCCGGATGAAATGGTTTTTTCTCCGGAACGCCGATGGACCCGAAAACCTTTTTCAGGCTCTTGTCCGATCCCGGTTTGATCGGTGTTCGGGCGCGGGGCTGCCGGGCTTTTCGGGGAATGAATCGTCTTTTATTGTTCATGCAAGCCCGGCTGCTATTTCAGCGATTATTTTTCTGGCCTCAGAGTCGGCCTCATAGGGCGATATGCCCTGGAGGTCGGCTTCTATAAGGGATTCGTCGTAGGGAAGAAACCCCAGAAACGAAAAGTCCGAAAGATTTTCCTTCAAAAACAGGACATCCTTTTCGCTCCGGATCTTGTTGCCGACCATGGATATCCTGCTCAACCCGATTTCACCCGCCAGCTTTCGGATGTGCATGGCCGTGTCGATGCTCCTGCGACCCGGTTCCACCACCACGACCAGGCGGTCGACGCTGCCGGCGGTGGCGCGCCCCAGATGCTCGATGCCGGCTTCCATGTCCATGACGACCACCTCATCACGGGCCAGGACGATATGAGTGATCAGGGCCTTGAGCATTGTGGATTCCGGGCAGATGCAGCCGGCCCCGCCCTTTTTCACGCCCCCAAGGCGCATGAGTTTTATATTCTCCAGTTTTGCTGAAAGGGCGTCGGGCAGATCGTCGACCTTGGGGTTCATCTTGAAAAAACCCCCGATGGACCCGGGTTTGGCCTCGGTGCGCTCATATACCAGGTCTTTCATTTCCGATATGGGGACGATCTTTTCCGCATCGGGAATCCCGACCGCCCCTGCGAGGTTCGCATCCGGGTCCGCATCGATGGCCAGGACTTTTTTCCCCTGGGCGCTCAGTGTTCGTATAAGCATGGCTGAGAACGTGGTTTTGCCGACGCCGCCTTTTCCGCTGACTGCTATTTTCATGGGTTCATCCTTATATTATATTGATTAATTTTGATGCATTTGTAAAAAGTATGAAGTTTGACATTTTTCGGCTTTGCCGGTGTACCGGTCATCCCCGGAGGGGCTGCATAATATAGCCGGTGGTTTTAACCACCGGTAATAAATGACGCGATAAAACCGCAGTCCTGAAGGGACGGCACATGTTGAATGTCGTCCCTTCAGGACTCCAATGCAATCATTAATATAACCACTTCCGGTGGTTGAAACCACCGGCTATACTCTGATGCCCTTCCAGGGCTTTTTT
>SKZX01000259.1 GCA_007127175.1 Desulfobacterales bacterium | reverse complement strand
GCCATATCGCGAAACCTGTGCTTGACGATACGGTCTTCCAGCGAATGAAAAGAAATGATGCAAATCCGGCCTTCCGGCGCCAGCAGATCAACAGCCCTGTTGAGAAAGGCATCGAGTACCTCCAACTCCCTGTTCACGGCTATCCGAAGCGCCATGAACACGCGGGTGGCCGGATGAATGCGGCTTTTGGCCGCCGATGCCTTTGGTATGGCATCGGTGATGATGCCGACCAGTTCCCCCGTCGTGGCGATTTCCGAATGCCGGCGCTTTTCAACAATTTTTGCCGCGATCCGCCTCGAAAACCGCTCTTCCCCGTAATTGCGGAAAATCATCTCAAGCTCCGTCTGCCCGGCCGCATTGAGGATCGATGCCGCGGTAACGCCGCTGTCGGGGTTCATGCGCATGTCCAGCGGCTGATCCTCGCTGAATGTAAAGCCGCGGCCCGAGGATTTTATCTGATAAAGGGAAAGCCCCAGATCCGCCAATATGCCGTCTACGGCGCCAACATCGATCCGGGAAAGAATAAACGGAAGATTTATAAAATTGTCATGAACCAGGTAAATGTTTGAAGCATAAGGACTGAGCGCCCGCTGGGCTTCCTCGACCGCCTTGATGTCCTGATCGATTCCCAGCAGCATCCCGCCAGGCAGAATTTTTTCCAGGATCGCACCGGCATGCCCCGCACCGCCCAGGGTGCAGTCGACGATAGTTTTTCCTGGCGCGCAGTTCAGCATGGAAACAGCTTCATCGCGCATTACGGAAACATGTCGGTATGGCATATCCTTACAGTCCCAGTTTGGCTATCTCGTTTAAAACCTCCTCGTTTTGCAAGTCCTCTTCTTCAAGTCTCCGATTTTCCGCATCCCACTTGCTCCTTGCCCAGATTTCAAAATGATCGAGGACCCCTACCAGGACAATATCCTTTTCAAGGCCGGCATATTGCCGCAGGGAGGGTGGCACGAGAATACGACCGTTCCTGTCCAGGGGGCAATCCGATGACCCACCGATGAAAACCCGTCGAAAACGGCGCATGGAAGAACTTTTTTCAGCGAGCCGGAGGATCTTGTCTTCAACTTCCGCCCACTTTTCATAGGGGTATGCCACAAGGCCGCCGTCCAGGCTGGAAAGGATCAGGCCGTCCCCGCCGTTGCTGGACACAAGCTCCCTGAACCGGGACGGGATGATAATACGCCCCTTGGCATCAATGGTATGATATGAACTCCCCCTGAACATGATCCTCCATAAATATCCACTTTGATCCACCATTTAACCCAAATCTATAGTATTCATGGAAATTGTCAAGAGAAAATCGTGCACAAAAACAAAATATTTATGTGATTCTAAATACTAAGGTGAGTGGTGCGGGGTTTGAGAATCGAAAACAGGGGGGAAGAAACCAGATATACAGCGGAAATGAGGCTTTTTTAATCTTTTCGGGGTCGCGGTGCCGGGGTCGGGTTTTGCTTCAGCCGATGCGCACGGATTCGCCGAACCTCGGCTCAACCACCGTGTACCCTTCGTCCCTGAGGGTATCTGCAAAAGCAGACATCTGGTCTTCTTCCCCGTGGACCAGGGCGATTTTTCTGAATTTCAGGCCGGAATCCTTGAGAAACCGCAGCATCTCATTTTTATCGGCATGTGCTGAAAACCCGTCCATATTTTCCACGTGGGCCTTCAAAGGGTACTCCTTTCCCATGAAACGAACTGTCGGGGGATCGCCCTGGCGCCCGGCTTCGCGGTATTCACCACCTTTTTCAAGAATGCGGCGGCCCAATGTATGCTGTGCCATGTAGCCGACGATCAGAATGGTGTTTCTGGGGTTGTGGATCTTGTATCGCAGGTGGTGAAGAATCCGGCCGGCTTCGCACATTCCCGCAGCCGATATGACGATATGCGGTTTTTCCTCCCGCATCAGGGCCATGGAGTCCTGGACGGACTCGACAAACTGCAGTTGGGAAAACATGAACGGGTTCATGCCGTTTTCCAGAAACGTTTGGTGGGTCTCGCGGTCATAGACTTCCGGGTGCTCCCCGAAGACCTTCGTAATGCGGGTTGCCAGCGGGCTGTCTACATATACCGGTATTTTCGGCACCGCATCATTGTTGTAAAGCTCGTGAATGGTGTAAAGCAGCTCCTGGGTCCTGCCGAATGCAAAGGCCGGGATTATTAGGACACCCTGGCGCTCGATGGTCTCATTGATAATTCTTTTCAGGCGCGGGGCCATGTCCGCCACCGGTTCGTGGGCCCGGTTGCCATAGGTGCTCTCAAGGAGCAAAAGGTCTATTTCGCTACCGGATTGAGAAAAATCCCTTGCCGGATTTTTGATGATAGGCTTGTCATATCTGCCTAAATCGCCTGTATAGCAGACTGAAAACGTTTTGCCGCCCTTCCGCCACCTGACAATGGAAACCGCCGAACCGAGGATATGACCGGCTTCATAAAAAATGCACGTCATATCCTTTCCGATGGTGAATTCCTGGTTGTAGGGCTGGCCTGAAAATAGCGTCAGGGCATGCTCCGCATCCGCACCGGTATACAAGGGGCTTACGGGCCGGATATCATAGCGCGCCATGAACCGGGAAACGGTATCTTCATCCTTGCGGCCGTTTTTTTTTAAACGCTTTTTCGCCTCTTCCCTGGATGTGCCCGTCAAATCCGATATGACATCAACCGCCCGCTTGTAATTGAGATAAGAGGCATCGGATTCCTGAATGCCGGCACTGTCCGGAAGCATGTACTCACACGCGTGGGCGGTTGCCCGTGTTGAAAAAATATGGCCTGCAAATCCCCGGGCGGAAAGCAGGGGGATACGCCCCGAATGATCGATATGCGCATGGGAAAGCACCACATTCGTTATTATTGCCGGATCAAAGGGAAGCTGGCGGTTTTTCCGGTCGCTCTCCTCCCGCCTTCCCTGGAACATTCCGGCATCCAGAAGGATTTTATCGGAATCGGTTTCAACAAGATGCATGGAGCCGGTCACTTCACGTGCCGCGCCGTAAAATCGTACCTGCATATCCATCTCCCTAATTCCTTCAGTTTTAAAAGATTGAAGGCTTCGCAAAAAGCCCAATATCTGCGTTGCCCGCGCCTTGATTTTTTCACGCCATGGCGTGATTCAAAACCGTCTGATTGCGACTTGTTAAGGACTCATAAAGATCAATGGGTGTGCCCCGAAAACCAGGCCCACCGCCAGTAAAAAAGGGGTCAGAAGGGTTAACACAACATTTCTGCCCATGTAGGGAAGCAGTTTTTCCAACGCCGCCTCCCTGTATCGTGCGACACCCGCAAGCGCGCTGACAGCCAGCGGGGCCGTAACAAGGCTTATAAGCGACAAACCCGGAAACCATCCCACAAGCCATGCGAATGCAACCGTCAGGTAGGCGCCCGCAAGAAAAAGCCCGTAAACGATTATCCCGGCCTTTTTCCCGTAGGCAATCATAAGGTGCCTGCGCCCTACCCCGGCATCCGGTTCAATATCCGGAAACTGGTTGACCAGGAGCAGGTTGCTGACCAGGAAAAGGGGGACGAGGGATGCCGCAAAAGCCGCAGGGCTGTAGCTGCCGGTCATCACCAGGTCCGTGCCCATGACCATGCAGGGCCCGAAACCGATGCCCGGGGCCAGGAGGCACAAAAGAGGGTCGCGCGTCAGCCAGCGGGTGTAGAGGACAACCGTCAGCACGCCGAGAACACCGATGGGGAGGAGAACGGCACCCCATGTCCACAGGAAATAAATACCGATCAATAACGTAACGAGAATTGAAATGATGCCGACAGCAGCGGCGTAATGCGCTTTTTCCGGATGCTGGGGCAGCGTGCCGCTCCCGCCGGAAAAGGGCGTGCGCGTGGTTGTATGGTCGAGTCCGGATTTAAAGTCATCGTATTCATTGAGGGCGTTGACGCTGATGTGGGCACACAGGCCGCCGGCCAGGGCGAGCAGAAAATAATCCATGCGGAAAATGCCCCCGGCATGGTATGCCGCAGCAGCACCAAGGATCACGCAAACGGGCGTCAAAAGCAGAAAGGGCAACCGCATGGGGCCGAATATGATGGATGGGGTTGACAGTGTATCCATGCTGTTCTTCTATGCCATCACGGGGTCGAAGTCAAATGCTTTTGCGGGCGGTTTTTTCGGTAGCAGCGCAGCTTGCCAAAGGAATTTCAACCTGCCTGTCAAGTATATGTTTTAAGATTTACACTTATTTGCTGCCATGGTATATTTGGTGTTTAAATAAAAAATCAGAAAGCATTGCAGGGTGTGACGACGGACATGACAATACCCTTTGAAGGGCCTGAAAAAAAACTCGAAATAATTCTTAAAGAACCCGACCCGGGCATCCGCTCCAACGCGGACGGCCGCTGGACGGGCGTGGTCAAGGCGTGCGGGGCTGAAATCGTCAGCCGCAAAAATACGGCCGAAATCGATGCGTACCTGTTGTCTGAATCCAGCCTGTTCATATGGGATGACCGGATACTCATGATCACCTGCGGAGAGACTTCGCTGGTAAAGGCCGTTCCCGGCATCCTCGATATTGTTTCAAAGGAAAGCATTGCATTTTTCTTCTATGAACGCAAAAACCTGATGTATCCGCACCGCCAGAATTCTGATTTTGAAATGGACGTACGGGACCTTACGGCCTATTTCACGGGCAAAAGCTATCGCCTCGGCCCCGCCAACCACGACCATGTTCATATATTCTACTATTCAACCCCACAACGGCATATCGAGGGGGATGTCACCCTGGAAATGCTCATGCACGATATGCATCCGGTTGTCCTGGGGGCCTTTGTCCCCACCGAGCGGGATACGGTTGAAGCCCTTGAAAAGCGGACCGGCATTAATACGCTCTACCCGGACATGGAAAGTGACAGCTGCCAGTTTCAGCCCTACGGCTACTCACTCAACAAGATACTCGGGGACAAGTTCATGACCATCCATGTGACCCCTGAACCTTCAGGGTCCTATGCGAGCTTTGAAACCAATTATTCAGAAGCCGATTACACGGGCACCATCAACCGGGTGGCAGAGATTTTCCAGCCCAACCGGTTCACCCTTGTCATGACAGGCAGCCAGGACGAAGACCAGGTGCCCCAGGACGAGCGACTGCCGTCAACCATGACCGGCTACCGGTGCACCGAAAAAAGCTTTTACGAGTTTGACTGCGGGTATGCCGTAAGTTTTTTTAATTACGCAAAAAATTCGTAAACAAGACCGAAAGGAGCCGTAATGGACGAAAACAGCAAACCGGCGCTTTGGGTTCATGAAATACACAAGGGAATGGTTTCACTTGGGTTCAAGGTGGAAGAAACCCTTTTTTCCGGCCAAAGCCCGTTCCAGAAGGTCGATATCATCAGGACCGCAGGGCACGGAAGAATGCTCCTGAATGACGGGATCGTCATGATCTCGGAGAAAGATGAGTTCGTGTACCATGAAATGATCGCCCACGTGCCGCTATTCGTGCATCCGCACCCGCGCCGGGTCCTCATTGTCGGTGGGGGCGACGGCGGAACCGCGCGGGAAGTGCTGAAGCATAAAAATGTGGAGGCCGTCGTCATGGTCGAGATCGACCGGATGGTTGTGGATGCGTGCCGGCAGCACATGCCCACAGTCAGCGGGGCACTGGACGACCCACGCATTGAACTCATTTACGCAGACGGCGTCAAATACATTAAAAATACGGATAAAACATTCGATGTGGCCATCATCGACTCAACCGATCCCGTCGGGCCCGCCGCACCCCTTTTCGACGCGGCATTCTATAAAAATACGGCCTCGCGGCTTTCCGAAGACGGCATCATGATCACCCAGTCCGAATCCCCCTTTTACGACCCGGACATCCAGCAGTCGATGTTCGGCAACCAGCGGCCCTGTTTCAAAAAACTTCACATGTATCTTTTTTCGACGCTGACATACCCCGGCGGGTTGTGGAGCTTCGGGTTCGCATCGAGGAAGCTCTGCCCCGTGGCCGATTTCAATGAAGGCAGGGTGGCGGCTATGAATCTGCCGACGCGGTATTACAATGCGCAGGTGCACCGTGCGGCTTTTGCGCTGCCGCAGTTTGTTAAGGAAAGGCTGCAGGGACTGCTTGACCCGGTGCCGGGGTAAAAATGGGGGGAAGGGCCGGGGGCGTGGTGGACTTGATGGACTTGATGGACTTGGTGGACAATGCCTGAGTAGGCATTTATTGCTATAACCTTTTCAGGAGGCGGCCGTGCAAAACGGCTGAAAAAACATGAGCATCAATACCGTGAGCAAGATAGACGACCTGGTAAAAGTCAATACCGTTTTGATCAGCGTGTCGGACAAAACAGGCTTGGAAAGCTTTGTGCCGGCGATTGTTTCCATCAACCCGGAGATAAAAATTCTTTCTACCGGGGGGACTTATAAACGGGTTAAGGAAATACTGGGGCAGGCCGCCGATAAACACCTGACCCCGGTGTCCGATTATACAGGGCAACCTGAAACCCAGGGCGGTCTGGTGAAAACGCTTGATTTCAAGATATACCTCGGCCTTTTGACCGAAACCTACAATGCGGATCACCGGGGGGACCTGAAGCGCACCGGCGCGCTTCCCATCGACATGGTGGTGGTCAATCTTTATCCGTTTGAGCAAACCGTGGCCAACGCGGACGTCACGGTGGAGCAGGCCCGCGGCAATGTCGATATCGGCGGGCCCTGCATGATCCGGGCAGGCGCCAAGAATTTTATCCGGGTGGCATCCGTTGTGGACCCGGCCGATTACCCGGCGATCATCACGGAACTCGAAGCCCTGGAATGCATGACAACCCTTGAATTGCGTGCGAACCTGGCGCGCAAGGCGTTTGCGCACACCGCGCAGTATGACACCGCCATTGCGGGCTACCTGGCAGACCGTTCATTTGCGGACATCCAGGGGGCATATGATCAAATCATATAAACGGAATTTCAGGAAAGCGGCATCATTAAAATTTTACACCCTGTAACGGAGACCGAAAAATGTCAGATGATATCAAGGCCATGTACAAAACAATCATGGACGATCATTTCCCGCCGAAAATGGAAATCGCATTTGTCGATGGCGGCAGCCGGCAGACCCTTTTTTATGAGAAAGTCACATGGGTCGTTGACAACGTGAACAAGGGCCTGCGTTACGGGGAAAACCCCGGGCAGGAAGCGGCGCTTTACAGGCTGATCAACGGCAACCTGGTTCTGGGGGAGGCTCAAACCATCGAACCCGGACAATATCTCGTATCCGATGTTGAACTGCTGCAGTCGGGAAAGCACCCGGGCAAAACCAACCTCACGGACGCGGACAACGCGCTGAATATCCTTCGGTACATGACCGAAAAACCGGCCGTGATAATCGTCAAGCACAACAATCCATGCGGTGCGGCCGTCTCAGAGAACCTCTCCGATGCCTATCACAAGGCATACATGGCCGACCGGGTGGCCGCTTTCGGCGGGTGCATCGCAGTCAACCGGGCCTTAGATAAAACCACGGCCGAAGCCATATCACAGCAATACGCCGAGGTGGTGGTCGCCCCGGAATTTGAAGAAGGGGTTTTAAATATCCTTGCCGGTCGGAAAAACCTCCGGGTCATCCGCATCAAAAACATCGACCGGCTTCAGGCGTTTGCGGGCAACCGGGTCGTTGACTTCAAAAGCCTCATCGACGGAGGGGTTATCGCCCAGTTGTCATTCAAGCCGGAAGCGTTGAAGAATGACGATTACAAGTTGGCCCAATCGGAATACAACGGGAAAACCTACACGGTCGGAAGGCCCCCGACGGAAAAGGAGATCGAGGATATCCGGTTCGGGTGGCTGCTCGAAGCGGGGGTGACATCGAATTCGGTTTTATATGTCAAGGACGGGGTGTCTGTGGGGATCGGCACCGGTGAGCAGGACCGTGTGGGTGTGGCGCAGATCGCCCGGGACAAGGCCTACCGGAAACTGGAGGACCGGTACTGCTACGAGCAGTTCGGCATCGGGTTCAACGACATCGATGACACCGATAAAAAACTGGCCATCGTTGAACGGGTCGCCGCTGAAAAAGGCGGGCTCATCGGGGCCACCATGGTCAGTGACGCATTTTTTCCGTTCCGGGACGGTATCGACGTGGGGCTTCGGGAAGGGGTGGCGGCCGTTGTCCAGCCCGGCGGGTCACAAAACGATTATCAGTCCATCGAGGCCTGCAATGAATACAATGCGACCATGGTCTTTACAGGTCAGCGGAGCTTCAAGCATTAAGGGGGACGGTCGGCATCTAGTATAAAACCGCGGTGTTTTCCTTATTCTAAGGTCAATTCCGTGGGGTGGTGGGTCGGTGCTGCCCCGGCAACTGCAGGAGAACGCTGATATCTCTATGGCTTGCTCCCTTGCGCCCTGTGATAAACGGCAAGGCCACAGGGCG
>SKZX01000008.1 GCA_007127175.1 Desulfobacterales bacterium | reverse complement strand
TCTTGAATTCCGTGTCATCACCGAGGATATCGGGGTTGGTTTGCGCTTCAAAATTGAGCTTGTCAATGGCATCCGAGGCATTTGAAATCAACTCCCGGAGAAAGATCTCCCGGTTTGAATAAAGGGAGTTCACAATGATATTGAGAAGTTGTTTGACCTCTGTCTGGAATTCGAAGGTTTCAGTGTTGGGTGTCATAGGCGCATGCTCCTGTTTCGTTTAAAAAGTTACTGAAAAAACGGAATTGTATATTTTAACGGATCAAAAAGGGCTTCGTTTGCAACGGCATAAAAATGGGTTCGATTTCCCGTTTGTCAAGCCCCTTGTCACTCCCAGGGGCTTACCCGGCGCCTCATTATATACAACCGGTTGCGCCGAAACCTTTTTTTGCATATGGGCGGCATCCGTGTTATCTAAGTGGTCGAGGACATAAATAAAGCGGCATTCGAGGGTCGATGCATCCCGTCCCGGCGGCGTTGCTCGGCGCTCAAATACGCCCGGTATTCTCGCTTCTCGCGCCTTGCGGGACGGGCGCCTCGACCCTCTCGGTGCGTCACTGTATTTATGCCCTCGACCACTAAGTCGAATGGAATGCGGGATAAAGGGCGCGCCGCTCCTGGAAAAGAACCGTCCACAGGCAGTCAGGTCGCCGGGCAGTCGAAAAAGATGATTGAACTCTACGAAAACCTGTCGCAAAAAGAGGCTGAACTGTGCAGCCTCATACTGAAGGCGTCCTATATCCCCCACCGCGTCAAAAAACAGGACCGGGGGTTTGCCATATTCGTGGATGAGCACCATATGGGCCATGCCCGCCATGCCATAGGGCAGTATTTCATCGAAAACCGCATGGAGCATTCCCTGCCGGGTTCCCCTGCCGAGGATAAGGACCACGGGTTCGCAGGCGTGTGGATTGCCGCTATCCTGGGGGCGGTTCATTTTTACGTGCAAAGTACCGGCGCGGCAATCGATTTCTGGCATCATTTCGGCGCATCCGCCGCCCGGATCAACGACGGTGAATGGTTCAGGACCATCACCGCGCTGTTTTTGCACGGGGATTCCGTTCACCTGGTGGGGAACATGGTCGGCATGGCCATTTTTGCCACGGCGGTTGCACAAGTGGCGGGGTGGGGCGCAGGCTGCCTCATGGTTCTGCTGTCCGGGGCGTTCGGCAACATGACCAATGCCGTTATGTACCAGGACGCTCATCTGTCCATCGGTGCATCAACGGCTGTTTTCGGGGCCGTCGGGATTCTTTCCGCATACCAGTTCGTGCATCGCCGCAGAAGGGGTGGTCCCCGCGCCAGGCCATGGCTGCCGATCCTTGGGGGCATTGCCTTGCTTGGCATTCTCGGCACCGGTGAACGGGTGGACCTTGGCGCCCACCTGTTCGGTTTTCTGGCCGGTATATTCGTGGGGGTCGGCTATGCATTGTATGCGCCCGGCCGCATAACCGATCGCAGCCAATGGGTCTGCGGGCTGTGTGCGGCGTTTTTGGTGATTTTTTCATGGCTGATCGGTTATTTGAATGCCTGATCTTTCAGGGCGCTGTTGCTCCTTTTATCTATATGGCAGGTTGGACTCAGAAGGAGATTTCATGAAGGCGATTGCGGATCTGTTGTTTGAGGTAAAAATGCTCAAAGAGATTCCCCGGGCCGGGTACCATTTTCTTGGCACCGGCAAAGAATCCGTTGCCGAGCACTGTTTTTCCACGACGTTCATCGCGTATGTCATGGCCCGCTTGACACCGGAAGCCGACCCCCTGCGGTTGATCTCCATGTGCCTGGTGCATGATTTGGCAGAAGCCAGGACCGGGGATTTGAACTATGTCCAGAAGAAATACGTGAAGGCTGACGAGGAAAAAGCCATTGCCGACGCGACCGGCAAGCTGCCTTTCGGTAAGGACATTGAAGGGTTGGTGGCGGAATTCAACGGGCAGAAAACCCTTGAGGCAAAGCTTGCCCATGACGCCGACCAGATATCGTTTATTCTCGATCTGAAATCACTTTCGGACACGGGGGGTAAAACCCCGGAAAAATGGCTCCCCTTTGTTGTCAATCGCCTGAAAACCGATCTCGGGAAAAAGCTTGCCGCAGCGATTACCATACGCAATTGGGACGACTGGTGGATCGAGGGGTACACGGAGGACGAAATACCTGAAAACCCTGACCAAACACCCTGAGACGCTTTTGTTGGGTTGATTTCTTCCAGCGCTCCTGTTAAAAATATATGTTTTTGATAACGATACTTCACGATGCCTGGACCCGCTGTCATGATGGGAAAACCAAAAGGCGGTTTTCATGATGGAAGTGCCACTTTTTGAATTCGCGGAATGCATGAACACGGACCCCGGTACGGTCGAACGGTGGATCCGTCAAGGGCGGATTCCGGTCAAGCGTAAGGGGGACTCGTGCATTTTCAACAGGGAAGTCCTGGAAAAATGGGCTGCAGCCCACAACATCCGGTTTGTCATGCCCGGTAAAGCACGGCCCGGGGAACCAGAAATAGCGTCGGACAGCCTGGTTGCCGCCATGGCAAGCGGCGGCGTCCATTACGATGTTCCGGGGCGCAGCGTGAGCGAGGTCCTCCGTGCGGCTGCAGACCGGTTGGAAGGCCTTCCTGACAGGGAGTCAAGGGATATCCTCTATGAAAAGCTGATTGACAGGGAGCAGATGATGTCAACCGGCATCGGCAAAGGGGTGGCCGTGCCCCACCCGCGAACGCCGCTCCAGGACAAGGCGGTGGATGCCCGGATAGGGGTCTGTTTCCTTGAAACACCCGTTGATTTTCGTGCGGTGGACAAAAAACCGGTTGATGTCTTGTTCGTGCTTGTCACGCCATCGGCAAGGCAGCACCTGCACCTTCTCTCCCGGATATCCTTCTGCCTCAGGGAGGATGCATTTTTGCGTATTCTGAATCAGAGACCCGACAGGGAAAGGTTCCTGAAAGCGGTGGCTGAATTTGAAAACCGGCTGGATCAGGGCGTTCCATAGGCATTGCCTGTTTTTTCAAAACCCGTAAAGAGGACGACATAACGACATTGGCCGCGTATTCAAAATTCAAGCGCTGGGTCGGCGCATCCCCCCAATGGCTGGGGGGCGATGACCGGCTCCTGCTGATCGCGTTCGGCGCGCTGGTCGGGTCATGCTGCGGGGTTGCAGCCGTCGTTCTCAATGCCGGCCTGCATGCCATGGAAGGACTTTTTGCCGGCTACCGTTCCTTTTGGTGGGCGTTTCTCCTGCCCGGCATCGGCGCTGCATTGTCATCCGTTTTTCTGGAAAAAATAATCCGGGAAGGGGCAGGGCACGGCGTACCCGAAGTCGTTTACAGCGTGTCCCGGCACGGCGGGCTGCTCCGGATGCGCTCCATGTTTTCGCGTCTTGTGTCCAGCAGCCTGACCATCGGCAGCGGTGGCTCGGCCGGTCCCGAGGCGCCGGTTGTCATGAGCGGTTCAGCCATCGGCTCCAATATCGCCCGGATGTTTTCCTTAAACGAGCGGCAGCGGATCGCCCTTGTGGGGTGCGGGTCGGCGGGCGCCGTTGCGGGGATTTTCAACGCGCCCATCGCCGGGCTGGTATTTACCATCGAGGTGATCGTGGGAGAATGGACCGCGCGCCATGTGGTGCCCATTGCGGTGGCATCGGTCGCCGGCGCCCAGATCAGCCGCCTGCTCCAGGGAAACCAGATCCCGTTTACGCACCTTCATTTCGACGTCGCCATATCCACAACCATAGCAGCGGGGGGCCTTGCCATTGTCACCGCAGCGGCGTGCATTATGCTGACCCGCGCGCTTCGGCAGTCCCACCATCTCTCCGGGAAAGTCCCCCTGCCGCTTTGGGGGCGCGCCGCCATCGGCGGCTGCCTGGTCGGCATTATCGGCATTTTTCTGCCGCAGGTGCTGGGTGAGGGATACCACGTGATCCAGAAAATGGTGGAGGGGTCTTTCCCCGGCGGGTTTGCGCTGGTCCTGATACTGCTTCTGGCAAAAATCGCAGCCACATCCCTGACGTTGGGGTGGGGCGGTTCGGGCGGGATTTTTGCCCCCTGCCTGGTCGTGGGAAGCTTTTCCGGGCTGATGTATTACAGGGGAATAGACGCCCTTCTGCCGGGTATATTGCAGGTCAACGAGGGATGCTTCGCCCTTCTGGGCATGGCAGGGATGATCAGCGGCATGCTCCAGGCCCCCCTGACCGCGATTTTCCTGATTGTTGAAATCACCGGCGGTTATGAAACCATTCTGCCGCTGATCCTGGTATCGGTGATTTCCACCACCATCTGCCATATTTTTGAGCCGGCGTCCTTTTACTTCCGGGACCTCATAGAAAAAGGGCACTACCTGCGCCCCCGGACCGATGCCCGGGTGCTTGCGGACCTGCAGATCAGCGAACTGATTGAAAAAGACTGCATAACGGTCCCTAAAAATATGAGCATGGGCGACTTTGTAAAGGTGGTGCAGCAGTCCCGCAGGAATTATTTCCCCGTGCTGGACGAGGCCACCGGGGAGTTTGCCGGGATGATCCATCTTGACGACATCCGGCCCTACCTGCTTGATACCCTGCTGCACGACACCGTTTTCCTGGAGCAGATCATGTCTGCGGGAGTGGAAACCGTTGATATTGACGATGACCTCGCAGAAGTGCTCGACCGCATGGATGATACGGGCAGCTTCAGCATGCCCGTGGTAACGAACCGGCGTTTCGTGGGCATGCTGTCCAAGGCGACCCTGCTGGACAAATATCGAAAAGAACTGATGCTTCAAACAACGGATTGAAAGGGTCAACAGGATGCAGATGTTTCACGTTTTCAGAAATACCCCGCACGGAAGGGAAGCGCTTTTGCAGACGGCGTATTTCTGCAGAAAAATGCGCGTTTCCCCTGTGGTCTACATACCGTCCCACGCCCGGTTTCTCCTCTACATGGAAAACGATGTCATTCAGGTGGACCTGGACCCGTCATACCTCCGGTCGCCTGAAACAGCACAGGCGCATGTCAATGCCGTCATGGCTGAAATGGGGATGGAGCCCCCCCGCTTTTTCTCCCCGCGTCATTTTTCAACGCCTTCCCTGCCCGATGTGCCGGTCATCTTCAATTTTATGACCTGCCCTGAAATCCTTTCCGATCGCAAGGGAAAAACAGGCTCCGGGTATATCGGCCCCCGGGTCAGGCGCATATTCAAGGCGGCCCCGTTTCCCCTGTTGATCCCGCCGCCCGTTTTTAAACCGTTCACAAGCATTGCCGTGATGTTCGGGGGGTCGATCAACGCGGCCAATGCCCTGCGGCTGGCCGTCAGGCTTAAGCGCCTCTCAGGCATGCCGGTATCGCTCTATACGGCGGAAGAGGGGCGCCGGGGCAAAAAATACTATGAAAAGCTTATGGGAAAAAATGCCCTCACAGGGGTATTTGCGCAAACCGTCAGCCAGTGGCACCTGTTCCCCGCAAAGCATTTCATTGAAAACCTCTTCCTGATTCCCCATGACGCCCTGGTTGTCGCGGGGGCATACGGCCACGGTGCAATACGGCGCCTGTTCCGGAAAAGCACCCTGGATGTCATTCAGACCAACCTGCCCAACAGCCTTTTGATTGTCGGCCCGGACTACCGGCAAACGGTTTAAGCCGGGAAAGCGGCCGCGTCGGCCTGCAGCAGTTCGATGGGACGCCCGATGATGCGGCCGGCTGTCTTCCGGAACTGGGGCGTGATGTCTGAAACAAAAAACCGGGCGGTACCCGTTTTGGCCAGGGTGCTGTCCAAATCCGGATGGTCTGCCAGAAAGGACCGGACCCCCTTGGCCATGGCGATGGAGGAGTCGATGATGGCCACCCGCTTTCCGATTTTCCGGGAAATGACATTTTTTAGAATGGGGTAGTGGGTGCAGCCCAGGATCAGCGTGTCGATCTGCCTGACTTTCAGGGGGTGCAGGTATTTTTTGACGATCATGGTGGTCTCGGGCTTTTTGAGCCAGCCTTCTTCCACCAGCGGGACGAGCAGGGGGCATGGCGCGCAGTGGACTTTTGCATCAGGGTTTTTTCCCAGGATTTTTTTTTCATAAATGCCGCTGGCAATGGTGGCCCGGGTACCGATGACGCCGATGACCGCTTTTTTCGTCGTTGTGAGACAAAGATCCACGGCAGGCGTGACCACTTCGAAAACGGGGATGTCAAATGAGGCCCTTACCGCTTCGGTGGCCACACTGGATGCGGTGTTACAGGCCATGACGATCATTTTTGCACCGCTGTTTACCAGGAAACGGGTATTTTGCAGGCAGTATTCGATGACGGTGCGGCTGCTTTTTGTGCCGTATGGGGTGCGCGCGGTATCCCCGAAATAGACGATGTCGTATCCCGGCAGGGTGTCCATGATCCCTTTTACCACGGTCAATCCGCCGATCCCGGAGTCGAAAATACCGATCATGGTGTGGGTTTCTCTTTGAGGGAATATGGCAGTATGGCGTTGTATCGATCCAGCCGGTCAATTTCCCTGCGGACGCACGCGACAAGATCGGCCGCGGCAACATCCGGATTGATCCCGGGGCAGGACCCGGCCATGATCTGCCAGTTTTCCGGCGCCCTGAGAACGTTTTCGATAAAGGGCCAGGCCCGGCACATCCGTGGCTTGACGGGATGAATGGTGCAGTTTTCATCCCAGAACACGCAGTAGCCGTCCGGTTTCTGGGCCAGCACGGTTTTCCCTCCCGAAGGCGTACAATGGTCCCTGCGCATGCGATCCTCGTCAATGCCCAGGAAACCGGCAATATCGCGTATGTTCCGGCTTGAAACATATGTGCCGCCAAAGCCTTTGCAGCACCGGCCGCAATTCAAGCATTGAAAAACCGCATTGCCCGGCGGGGGCGCATCAGACATCATAGCGCGCCTCCATCGCTTTTTTGAGCGTCACCTGGTCGACATACCGGAGCTCTCCGCCCATGGGAACACCCGATGCAATCCGGGTGATTTTTATGGTGTAGGGCTTCAACCGGTTCATGATGTAGGCGGCTGTCGCCTCCCCCTCAATGTTCGTGGCCGTGGCGATGATGACTTCCCGGAATCCGCCTGCGGCAACCCGTTTAACAAGTTCGGCAATGCGGATATCGGCCGGTCCGATGCCGTCCATGGGGGAGAGCAGTCCCTGGAGGATGTGGTAAACGCCTTTGTAGGCGCCTGATTTTTCGATGGCCGTCATGTCCGTGGGGCTTTCCACAACGCATACCAGGCCGGCATCCCTGCCCGGGTCCCTGCAAATACGGCATTCTTTTATATCGCTTAAGGAAAAGCAGGTGGCGCAGATACGGACCTGCTGCTTGAGCTCGCCGATGTTTTTTGCAAGCAGTGACACCTCCGCATCCGGCGCCTGCAATAAATGCAGGGCCAGCCTTTCGGCGGACTTCGCACCGATCCCCGGCAGCCTGCACAGGCTGCGGATCAGCCGGTTCATTGATTCCGGATAATATTGCATGAATGTCCCGGTAACGGTAATTGATGGAGATTAGTAGTCATCTGCTTCACGCCGATCAATCCGGCGCGCGCTACATCAACCCCGGGATGTTCATGCCGCCGGTCAGTTTGCCCATTTCCTCGTTCACCATGGCCTGTGAACGGGAAAGCGCTTCGTTTACGGCCGCCACGATAAGGTCCTGGAGCATTTCCACATCTTCCGGGTCGACCACTTCCTTTTCGATCTGTATGGACAGGACCTGCTGCTTCCCGTTGGCCACAACCTTGACCATGCCGCCGCCGGCAGTGGCCTCGACGGTTTTTTCACCCAGTTCTTCCTGAAGCTGCGCCATTTTGGTCTGCAGCTGCTGGGCCTGCTTCATGAGCTTGTTCATATTTTTCATAAGGCGGTTACCTCCTATAACACTTTTATATCCTGGATTTTTCCGTTGAACGTTTTGATGGCGGCGTTAACGAGCGGATGCGCCCTGGCTTCACTTTCCAGTTGTTGCTGTTTTTTTTTAAGGGCACCCCGGTCGGGGCCGGTCTGTTTTGCATCAATGGATATATTCAGCGGCATCTTAAAGAAATCATGGCAATGTTTTTCAACGGCTGCAATATTCTTTTTCTTTTGAAGAAGGTTGATATTCGGATGGGTCGACGCAACCTCAATCAAGATCCGGTCGGGCGGTTCAAAGGTAAGGGTCCCGTCGGCGAGGCAGGCCCCGAGTCCCGGTGATTTGCTGCAGATCCACTGTTTCAGGCGCGCCCATGTTTCGTCCGTGTCTGTTTGCAGCAGCGCTTCATTTGAAGAAGGTTCGCTTTCCGCTGTTTCACCCGGCAGCAGGTCTGCCGGATCGTCATCGGCGGATAACCGTTCCTGTGATGGCGCGCTGTCTGCCGTTTCCGGCATGTTTTGCTCCGGGGTGCAGGCTTCACCCGAATGGTGGTCTTGGCTGGTAAGGGCATCCGGGGGGTCGCCGGGTGGGGTCGTCGGGCCGGGTATTCGGGGCGCTGATGCCTGTT
>SKZX01000037.1 GCA_007127175.1 Desulfobacterales bacterium | reverse complement strand
GCAGCGCGCCGCCAGGCCCGGATTGACCAGGGCAGGGAAGTGGTCGTGGGCGTCAACAAATACCAGGTCGAGGACGAAGTGCCCATCGATGTCCGTGAAATATCCGAAGCCGTGCGCGACAACCAGATCGCGGCCTTGAACGACATCCGGCAGAAGCGCGATGAAGCCGAAGTCAAGCGCACCCTCGAAGCGATAACCAATTGCGCCGCATCAAACGGGAACCTTCTGGAAGCCTGCATACCCGCTGTTCGCGCCCGGGCAACATTGGGCGAGATCTCCGATGCCATGGAAGCGGTGTTCGGACGGTTTACCGCGACGACCCAGTGCATTTCAGGGGTGTATGCCGGTGAGTTCCAGGATGACGAGATCATTTCCTCCCTGCGGAAGCGCTGTGAGCAGTTCATGGAGAAGACCGGCCGGCGGCCCCGCATCTTGTTGACCAAGATGGGCCAGGACGGCCATGACCGCGGTGTTAAGGTCGTTGCCACGGCCTACGCCGACCTGGGGTTTGACGTGGATTTGAGCCCCATGTTCCAGACGCCTGAAGAGGCCGCCCGCATGGCCATTGAAAACGATGTGCACGTGCTGGGCGTTTCAAGCCTGGCCGGGGCCCACAAAATCCTTGTGCCGAAGCTGATCGAAGCGCTGAACAAGGAAGGCGGCGATGAGATCGTGGTGGTGGTCGGCGGCATCATTCCGCCCGTGGATTATGATTTTCTGTTCAATGCCGGGGTGGCCAAGGTGTTCGGTCCCGGATCCATGGTGACGGACTCGGCCAACCAGGTGCTGAACATACTGGAAAACAATGTCTGACAAGGAAGCCAGTTACTACATCGACGGCGTACTGGCCGGCGAACGGAAGGCGCTGTCCAAAACCATCACCCTGATCGAAAGCGCGCTTTCAAGGGATAAACGCATTACGGATATCATCCTCGGAAGCCTGCTTCCCCATGCCGGGAAATCCATACGGATCGGGATTTCAGGCGTTCCCGGCGTTGGTAAAAGCACATTTATCGAAAGCCTGGGCATGGTGCTTCTTGAAAAAGGCCACCGGGTGGCCATTCTGGCGGTGGACCCCAGCAGCGCCAAGAGCGGGGGAAGCATCCTGGGTGATAAAACCCGCATGGAGAAGCTTTCCGCCGATGCCCGCGCCTATATACGCCCGTCGCCCGCCGGAAAGACGCTGGGCGGCGTTGCCCGCAAAACCCGGGAAACGATCATTGCGTGTGAAGCCGCTGGATATGATGTGATCATGGTGGAAACGGTCGGTGTCGGCCAGTCAGAATATTCCGTGGCCTCAATGGTCGATTTTTTCCTGGTTCTGATGCTTGCCGGCGGTGGTGACGAGCTCCAGGGGATCAAGCGGGGCATCCTTGAAATTGCCGACGCCATCGCCATCAACAAGGCGGACGGGGACAACGTCAGGCGGGCTGAACAGGCAAAGCAGGTCTACGAAAACGCGCTGCATATCATGGCCCCCGCCGAGACCGTGTGGCACCCCAAAGTGCTGACCTGCAGCGCGCTGACCATGGCCGGGATGGTGGAGATATGGGATACGGTCCTTGGCCATAACCGTCAAATGAAAAAACATGGCCTTTTTGAAAAAAAGCGGAAGCAGCAGGCAAAAGACTGGTTTTTATATCTCCTTGACGAAGGTATAAAAGAATGGTTTTATCAATTGCCGAAAGTGAAGAAAATGCTTCCTGATATCCAGAAGCAGGTCGAAACCGGCCATGCCACGGCGATGGCAGGGGCACGAAAACTGCTGGACCTGCTTGAAACAGCCGATTCTCCAAGGCGACGGCGCAATTGATCCATCTGCATTGCGGATGAACAAGACAACCGGAGTAATGACGAAGCAAGGAAAGGAATAGATTCATGAGCGTGGCTTCGGATAAAATCAAGGAAATGCAGGATTTAAAGGCTAAGATTCGGAAAATGGGCGGCGAAAAGGCGGTTGCCAAGCAGAAGAAGGACGGCAAACTCACCGCCAGGGAACGGCTCGACCTGTTTTTCGATGCCGGCACGTTCCGTGAACTTGACGTTTTTGTCAGGCACCGGTGCGTTAATTTCGGAATGGACAAGGTGGATATCCCGTCTGACGGTGTGATCACGGGTCACGGCCTGGTCAACGGCCGGCCGGTGTTCGCATTTGCCCAGGACTTCACGGCCCGTGCAGGTTCTTTGGGTGAAATGCACGCCAAGAAGATATGCAAGGTCATGGACCTGGCGTTGAAAGCCGGGGTGCCGGTAGTCGGGTTCAACGATTCGGGCGGTGCGCGCATACAGGAAGGCGTGGACGCCCTTTTCGGCTACGGGGAGATCTTCTATCGCAACTCCATCTGTTCGGGCGTCATTCCCCAGATTTCCGCCATCATGGGGCCGACCGCCGGCGGCGCGGTTTACTCGCCGGCCATGACCGACTGGGTGTTCATGGTTAAAAAGACCAGTCACATGTTCATCACCGGGCCCCAGGTGATCAAGTCGGTCACCGGCGAGGAGATCTCATTCGAGGACCTGGGCGGGGCCATGACCCACAACGAAAAAAGCGGGGTCGCGCATTTCGCGTGCGAGTCGGACGCGGACGCCATCGAGCGGATACGGACGCTTCTGTCCTTTCTCCCGCCCAACAACATTGAAGACCCGCCCGTGGTGGAGACGGGGGACGACCCCGGCCGCATGGATGCCGCCCTTGACACCCTGGTGCCGGTGGACGTCAACCAGTCCTATGACATGAAGGACATAATCCATGCCATCGTCGACAACGGCGAATTTTTCGAACCCCACGAGCATTATGCCAAAAATATCATCGTCGGTTTTGCCCGGCTGAACGGCAGAAGCATCGGCATCATCGCCAACCAGCCAAAGTTCCTGGCGGGATGCCTCGATATCGACGCATCGGACAAGGCCACCCGCTTCATCCGCTTCTGCGACGCCTTCAACGTTCCCATTTTAACCTTTGCCGACGTGCCCGGCTACCTGCCCGGCAGCGACCAGGAATGGGGCGGGATCATCCGGCACGGGGCAAAGCTGCTCTGGTGCTATTCAGAGGCGACCGTTCCCAAGCTGCTCGTCATTGTGCGCAAGGATTACGGCGGGGCCTACATCGCCATGTCGTCAAAACACCTTGGCGCGGACCTGGCGTTTGCCTGGCCCACCGCAGAAATCGCCGTCATGGGGGCCGAAGGCGCCGCCAACATTATTCATCGCAGGGAAATACAGGATGCTGACGATCCGGTGGCCAAGCGCAGGGAAAAGGTCGATGAATACAAAAAGATTTTTTCCAATCCCTATATCGCGGCCAACCGGGGGTATATCGACGACATCATCGTGCCCAGCGAAACCCGCCCGCGGCTGATCGAGTCCCTGGAGGTCCTTGTGGGCAAGCGGCAGACGCTGCCGCCCAAAAAACATGGCAATATTCCGGCATAAACCGATACTCCGGGGGGGCACCTGTATGAATATGGATAAAAAGAAGAAAGCGGCCATCGCCGCGGTAATGCAGTATCTCGAAACTGAACGGCGCCAGATGGCGGCAATGGGCGGACCCGCTCGTGTCGTTGCCATACCCGATGCTGCCAGGATCGGCGTGGCAAGGCCCTACGGGCTTGCCGGCAGAAGCACCCAGATGCAGATCCGGACCATAATGCACTACCGGGGGCTTCGGGGTTGACCGCCCATTGAAGGTATGGTTGGCGGTGTACGCGAACCATACCGTTTTTTACAACCGGACACGTATTATACATATATATTCACGAATACCTGTGTGAGGGGAGTATAAAAGATGACGGATCATTTTCAAGTCAAGATGGCAGAAATGAATTTCGAGGCGGACCGTCCGAAGGCTGAAAATCCTGTAAAAATTATGGATTTGACCTTGAGGGACGGCCATCAGTCCCTGTTTGCGACACGGGGCAGGACCGAGGACATGATCCCGGTCGCCGAGATGATGGACAACATCGGCTTCTGGGCCGTTGAGGTGTGGGGGGGCGCCACCTTTGACACCACGCACCGGTTCCTGAACGAGGACCCCTGGGAGCGGCTCCGGACAATGAAGCGGTATTTCAAAAATACGCCGCTGTCCATGCTGCTGCGCGCCCAGAACCTCGTCGGCTACCGGAACTACCCGGACGATGTGGCCAAAGCCTTTGTCCAGCGGACCGCTGAAAACGGTATGGACATATTCCGCACATTCGACGCCCTGAACGACTTCCGCAACTTTGAAACCGTGGTCAAGGAAATCAAGGCCGCGGGCAAGCACTTCCAGGGGTGCGTCTGCTATACCCTCACCGGACCGCGCATGGGCGGGGAAATATACAACCTCGAGTTCTACCTGAACAAGGCCAAAGAGCTTGAGGACATGGGGGCTGACACCATCTGCATCAAGGACATGGCCGGACTGCTCGCCCCCTATGATGCCTTTGACCTGGTCAAGGCGCTCAAGGAAACCGTCAAGCCGCCCATCCACCTGCACAGCCATTTTACCTCCGGCATGTCCCCCATGACGCACCTCAAGGCCATCGAAGCGGGCGTTGACATCATTGACACCTGCATGTCACCCTATGCCTACCGGACCTCCCATGCCGCCATCGAGCCCCTTGTGGTGACCCTTTACGGCACGAGCCGGGACACCGGGTTTTCCGTCAAGGCCCTGGATGAAATCAACCAGAAGCTGGAAAACGACATCCTGCCCAAGTACAAGCACCTGCTTGACGACTCAAAGGTGTCCATCATCGACACCAACGTGCTGCTGCACCAGACCCCGGGCGGCATGCTCTCCAACCTGGTGAACCAGCTTCGGGAAATGGACGCGCTGGACCGGATCAACGAGGTCTACGAACTGCTGCCCAAGGTTAGGAAAGACCTGGGCCAGGTGCCCCTGGTCACCCCGACCAGCCAGATCGTGGGCATCCAGACGGTCAACAACGTGCTGTTTGACAGTGAAAACGACACCTACAAGATGACCACCCAGCAGGTAAAGGACCTCTGCTACGGTCTTTACGGAAAGACGGCCGCCCCCATCAACCCGGACGTTCAGAAAAAAGTGCTCAAAGGGTACCCCCGGGGAGAAGAACCCATCACTTGCCGGCCTGCCGAGATCCTGGAGCCGGAGCTTGAAAAGGCCAAAGAAGACGTGAAGGACCTTGCGGCTGACCTTGACGATGTGCTCATCTATGCACTATATCCCACCACCGGCAAGAAGTTTTTGAAATACAAATATGGCCTGGAAGACCCACCCGAATCCCTCAAAGCCAAAACGCTGGAACAGGCGAAAAAGGAAGAGGACCTGGTTCGGAAAGCCCGGGCGGGCAAGGTCGTGGCCAAGAAAACACCGGAAGACGAGGAAGGGCTGAGAAAGTTCACGGTGGTCGTGGATGACGAGGTCTTTGAGGTGCGCGTGGAAGACAAGAACCCGCCGGTTATCATGCAGGCCGCGCCTGCGCTTTCCGCACCGCCGGCTCACGCCGCGCCCCAGCAGGACACCCAAACCCAGGCGCCTGCACGGCAGCAGGCCCCTGTGCGGCAGGCGGCCCCGACAAGCCCGAAGCCCGCCCCCAAACCGGCCCCGGACGCAAAGGCGGCTGATGCAAAGCCCGCAGCCCCGTCAGCTGCACCCGCTGATGGGACGCCTATCAAGGCGCCTATGCCGGGCACGGTGATTCGATTTGAAAAGAAGGTCGGCGATACGGTTAATGAAGGGGATACGGTGGTCATCCTGGAGGCCATGAAAATGGAGAACTCACTGACCGCCACCACCTCCGGCACGTTAAAAAGCATCAATTACCGGGAAGGCGACGCGGTGGCCAAAAACGACGTGATCTGCGTCATCGGCTGACCCACTGTAGGCGGCCGTTACCCTGGCGCGCGCCGTCAGGCAACGGCTCAACCGGCGTGAAAGGGTTTTGTGAAACATGAAAATACATGAATACCAGTCAAAAGAGTTGTTTGCCGCTTACGGCATCCCTGTCCCCGCGGGCAGGGTTGCCCAGACACCCGAGGAGGCGCGGGATGCGGCTGAAGCCATCGGAGACTTTCCTGTGGTGGTCAAAGCCCAGATCCATGCGGGCGGCAGGGGTAAAGGGGGCGGCGTCAAGCTGGCAAAGTCCGCGGACGAGGTAGCGGCCCATGCATCGGCGATCCTTGGCATGACCCTTGTCACCCCCCAGACCGGCCCTGAAGGGCGCGTTGTGAAGCGGGTCCTGGTGGAGGCGGGGCTGGCCATTGCAGCCGAGCTGTACCTGAGCCTCACGGTCGACCGGGAAACCGCTTCCGTGCTGATCATGGCGAGCGCTGCCGGCGGCATGGACATCGAGGAAGTGGCGGAGAAATCCCCTGAGAAAATCATCAAGGTCCGGGTCAACCCCCTTGCGGGCATTTCCGGGTACCACTGCCGGGAGGTCGCCTATGGTTTGGGTTTGCCCCCGGCTGCGGCCAAGTCATTTCTCAAGCTGCTTCCGGCGCTGTACAACCTTTTCGTGGACTATGATTGTTCCATGGTTGAGATCAACCCGCTGGTTGTTACCGAAGACGAGCAGATCATCGCCCTGGATGCAAAGGTGACCTTTGACAGCAATGCGCTCTTCCGGCACAAGGATATCCTGGACTACCGGGACCTGGACGAAGAAGACCCCCTGGACGTGGAGGCATCCAAATACAACCTCAACTACATCAACATGGACGGGACCGTCGGGAATATGGTCAACGGGGCGGGACTGGCCATGGCGGTGATGGACACGATCAAGCTCGCCGGGGCCGAGCCTGCAAACTTCCTGGATGTCGGCGGCGGCGCGACCGCTGAAATGATCGAGAACGGCTTTCGCATCATTTTGTCCGACCAGAAGGTGAAGGCCCTGTTGATCAATATTTTCGGCGGCATTCTCCGCTGCGACGTTCTTGCGCAGGGGGTGGTCGCAGCCGCCCGGAACATCCAGGTCACCGTACCGATCGTGGTCCGGATGGAAGGGACCAACGTGGAAGAGGGCAGGCGGATACTTGCCGAGTCCGGTCTGAACCTGCACACGGCCGTGGACCTGAAAGATGCCGGGGAGCAGGTCGCCAGATTGGTGGCGTAAACGGGGAATCACGCCGGGCAAAGATACGTAAGTTTGATGGCCCTTCGGCGTTTATTTAAAGAATATCAGAAACAGCAGGGGATTTTCATGAGCGTATTCGTCAATACAGACACCCGCGTCGTGGTGCAGGGGATAACCGGCAGGGAAGGCCAGTTTCATGCCCGCCAGTGCATCGAATACGGGACCGCCGTCGTGGCCGGCGTCACACCCGGCAAGGGGGGGCAGACGATGGATGCCGTTCCCGTATTCAATACTGTCAGGGAGGCGGCAGCCGAAACCGGCGCCAATTGCAGCCTGATTTTCGTTCCGCCGGCTTTTGCGGCTGATGCCATAATGGAAGCCGCAGACGGGGGAATCCCCTTGATCGTCGCCATTACCGAGGGCATTCCCGTCATGGACATGATGAAGGTGAAACATTACCTGGCCGGAAAAAATACCCGGCTCATCGGCCCCAATTGTCCGGGCATCATTACCCCGGGGGAAGCCAAGGTGGGCATCATGCCGGGGGTGATCCACAAACCCGGGGGGCCCATCGGGGTTGTTTCGCGTTCGGGCACCCTGACCTATGAAGTGGTATTCCAGCTGACCCGCCAGGGCATCGGGCAGACGACCTGTATCGGCATCGGCGGTGATCCGGTTAACGGGACCGATTTTATAGACTGCATGGCCGCTTTCCAGGCGGATGATAACACCAGGGGCATCGTGATGGTGGGCGAAATCGGCGGTAATGCTGAAGAAGAAGCCGCCCTTTTTATCCGTGAAAAGGTCACCAAGCCCGTGGTCGGCTTCATTGCCGGCATGACCGCGCCGCCGGGCCGGCGGATGGGGCATGCCGGCGCCATTATCAGCGGCAACACCGGGACCGCCCAGGGTAAAATCAAGGCACTGAAGGAAAGCGGCGTCCATGTGTGCGAAGAACTGGGCGTGATCGGCGAATTCTGTGCCGGGGTGTTTTAGAACTATTCGAATGAAAAGAATCAGACGCTTGAACAAAAAATGCTCGCCGGCGGATGCTTTTCAAAAGGACAATTTTCAGCGGAAGGGTGTTATGCCTCTCGGTGTCGGGGGGACGGTATTGGGGTCTGATTTGCAGACCCTTCAGGGGACAGACTTCCAGTCTGCGGGTCGAAGCCAACACCCTCAAGGGGACAGACTTCCAGTCTGTCTCCCGGGTCGAAGCCCCTGCCTGGAATTTTATTAAAGGACAATTTCCCCCGGTTGTCACCGGGCATTGCCCTTGCAACTGCAGGAGAACGCTGATATCTCTAAGCTCGCTTCCTTGCGCCCTGTGATAAACGGCAAAGCCACAGGGCGCTGGCGTGCGCTTCGCTAAGAGCTATCAGCAACCCCCTGCAATTGTTGCCGCGGGCAACACCCGGTGACACCCG
>SKZX01000278.1 GCA_007127175.1 Desulfobacterales bacterium | reverse complement strand
GGTCGACCCACACATCGGCCACAAGACTCAAGGCATGGGTAATCCCGTTTGCCGCGACCGGCAGTGAAACGGTTTTACCCGCCAAAGACGGGTTTTTTTCATACAGGGCCTCGCGCCACTTGGCCCGCAGTGCCGGCAGACCGTATGACGGCGCATAGGTGAGCGACTCCTCAGGTTCCAGCCCGCCGATGGAATCCATGACCGACTTCAACACCATGGGTTTTCCCGCCTCCTTGGCGATCCCGATGGTGGCGTTCAACCGGTGGGCCTTTTCCTTGGCCTCCGCGCTCTGGGCAAGAATGCCCTTGGGGAAGAAGAGGTTTCTGCCCACTTCCGAGAGCATGTCCAGGACATGCGGATTGACATTTTTGATGATTTCATTCAACTGAGAAGCCAGCGGGTTCATTTTCCAGGGTCCTTTCTGTCCCGTTAAAAATTAAAAAAACGTGCCTTAAAGGCCTTTTTGCGAAGTCGTCAAACTTGATGGACTCGTAAAAAGTCGTTTTCAGACGGCTTTGTAAAAAGTTCAAGATCCAGGCGCGAGCAATTTTTGAAGAATTGATAGTACTTATGCGTACGTGAGATTCTTCAGAAATTGCTCGCAACCCAGATATTGGACTTTTACGAAGCCGTCAAACTTCTTTACGTGACAATGTCCATATATGTCAAGAAGGTATTGTCTTTTCGCGGCCGGAAGCAGCAGGGCCTACAAACCGTTAATCCGGTTGATAATGCGTCTGCCCTTGATCAGCCGGCCTTTTTCGATGGCCTTCATCGCCCGCCTGAGCCGCCTGAAATCATCCCAAACCGGCTGATGTTCAAAAAGCGTCGGGGTGGGGCAGCGCTCATGAAAGGCCCTGACATAACGCTCGATGCCTTGCATATCGCGCTGCCCGAAGAGGGCTTCACCGGTATTCCAGACATCGAATTCGTACCCGGAACCGATGGCAATGACTTCATTGTCGATCACAACGGGGTGGTGACCGTTGACAATGATATTTGGCGGGGTCAGGTCCGGGTGGATAATGCGCGGCAACCCCGGCGCCGGCAGGCGTTCCCGGAGTCTGCTGACAATGGTTTTGATCCTGTGGTGGGGAATAACCCTCGGCGCCAGACGGGTGAAACGCATCAGGAGGCTTTCAAGGTGCACATAGTGGGTGTTGACGCCGCCCTTTTCCGGCAAGGCGGTTTTGTAAAGTTTTTCCTGGCACTCCAGGGCATACCGGAACTGCATGTCACTTGGTTCTTTTTTGCAAATGGTGCCGTACACCCATTCGCAGACGATTACCGCGCCTGTCCGGCAAATGAATCGCGGGACCGGGCCACTGTCGCGGGCAACCGCTTTCAGGGCGCTTTCAGCAAGAACCGCCCGCTTTTCGCTCTCGCATTCGGCCACCTTGAAAAACACATCCCCGACCCTCACTTTCAGGGACAAAAACCCATGATGGTTCAGGATTTCCGCGGACGCAACAGGTCCGCCCAGAAGTTTTGAAAGAAGCGGTTCGGCCTTTCTGCCGTCTGCGAAACAGGTTTCCCCGGGCATTTTCCGGGGCGCTTTGCGCTTCCCCGGCCAAAGCCGCGTGAACCGAAACCCCCTGCTTCTGAAATAGCTTCGGGGTAACGGCGGGTTTTCAACGCAGCCCTCGATTTCATCCAGTGCCTGCCCGAGGCCGTTTACAAACCGTCCCTGCCTGGCGTTTTCGGCCAATTGCCTCAGGCAATGGGTGTCCTCTGACAAATTTGCCGCCGCATCGCCCATCACCGATGGTTCAGGCGCACAGATTTCAATCAACCCCTGTTTTTTCAAGTCCCTGACGCGATGCGGCTGGTCTTTTCCGCCGGCCGGTATGGCCAGGCAGGGACGGGCCAGGGAAAGGGCCTGGTGAACGATGCTGCCGCCGCCGCTGACGACCAGCACGGCGCCATCCATGAGGTCCGCAAGCTGCCCCGGGGACACGGACCGCAGCTCAAGGCGCTGCTCCCCGGATGCCAGGGCGATGGTGCTCAACGGGCCGGCGACAAAAAGCGTCGGCCGTCCCGTCTTCTCATGATAACTGCGGGCCGCCTGCTGAAAAACGGATGCCGCTGGCTGGCCCTTTATTGAGCCGCCGCCGCCGCCGGACACAAAAAGGGTATACCCCTCATCGGCAAATGAATGGGCTGCGAGAAATGCCGCCCTTCTCTGAGGCGCCGGGTCTGGAAGCATCAAGGAAAAAAATTCCGGGCCGATGCCCCCGGCAAGGCGCAGGGCTATGGCTTCCATAATAGACAAACGGTGTCGTGAAGGCGGTGCAATAATCCAGTGCCGGTCGACATGGGGGAGCTTGCGCAGTGCAAAACCTTTGCGGCGCTTGTGCGGCCGGGCGCTGATATAAATAACGGACGCCCTGATCTGCCTTGCCTTGTTCAATTGCGAACCCCGGAGGGTATTGTCGAAAACCACGGCGTCAGGGCGCAGTTCGTCCATGATCCTGCGGACCCTGCCGTTGTCGTAGGTCGGCGAATCCGGCAGCAGGTGAAATATGATGCCTGACGGCTTCAGCACCTGGGCGTTGCGGTTCAGCAGGAAGTGGATCTCCCACCCGGGCTGGCGGCGCAGCAATCCTTCAGCCAGTGAAAGGCACCGATAATATTCCCCTGCGCCTGTCGGCCCGCTCACGGGGATGAACAGCACCTTTTTCGCAGCGGCTTCCGTACAGGCCTGGAAAGCGGCAATCGGCGGGGGTATCCGGGCAGCCTGACCCGACGGTCTGTGCGCAAGGGCCTCCTGGCGCAGCGGCAGGTTCAGATACTGGTCAACGACGCGTTCAATGGAAAATCGCTCAACGACCGATGGTTCAACTGCGGGCGGGAATTGAAGCGCAAGGCGGATTTTCTCTGCAAGGGCCCGAACATCGCCCCTGGGCACGAGCCATTGGCGCATATCGCCTGAAAGAATTTCAGCGGGCCCTGACGGGCAGTCCGTGCTGACAACCGGCGTCCCCGTGGCAATGGCCTCCACGATGACGCGGCCGAACCCCTCGAAATCGGAGCTGAGCACCAGCAGATCCGCCCGCTTCATCCATGCGTAGGCATTTTCATGCCAACCCGCGAATACAATGTTTTCGGCAATGCCGAGCCGGGCGGCCTGCTCCTTGAGGCGCTGCATTTTTCTTGGCGAGCCTTTGCCCAGCAGCACCAGTTTGTGCACGGGCCGGATCATGGCCCAGGCATCCAGAAGCAGGTCCAGCCTTTTCTGGCGCTTGAAGTGGCCCACGTGCAGTACAAAAGGTTTCAATGCATCCGCGGTCGGCTGCGGCGCTTTGGACAGGCGGGCAATCGCATCGAATTCAAACCCGTTGTAGATCACGGAGACCGATGCCGGGCGCATGCGCAGGGTTTCCGTCAGGTTTCGGGCGACCCCCCGGGATACGCAGATCAGGTTCTCATTGTTGTAAAGCCTTCGAAGCCGGCCATGCCACCATGCCTGCAGCAGGCGCGGGCGCGTGTGGCGGATCTGTTCGCCAAGGGGGTTGTTGATGCAGTAGTGGACATTCTTCAGCCCGGCCCTTCTGACCACTTCACTGCTTCTGAGGAGGTTTGCGATAATCAGGTCAAAGGGGGATTCCGCCTCGAGCGCGTCAACCATCCCTCTGAGCTTTCGGCCCAGTTTTTGCTTTATGAACCAGTTGTCGCTGTTGCCGGCAAGGGTGTGGTAGCAGATGCCTTCGGCCAGCCTGTAGTTGCAGTTGTCAAAGAGGGTGATGATATGGACACTGATGCCCCTGCGGGCCATCTCGTCGGCAAGCGTCACCACAAGGCGCTCTGCGCCGCCGCCGGTCAGGGAATTGATAATGAAGCAGATTTTGCGCAAACATACCCCCACAGAATTACTCTAAGCGCTTCCTGTCATGCCGCTGTCCGGTATCAGCGCCTGTCGCGGCGTTAATTGCAGATACCGGTCGACAATCCGCTCGATGGAAAAGGGTTCAACCGCCGACCGGTCCAACTGCGGCGGAGATTCAATCGCCAGGCGGATTGCGTCGGCAAGTGCTGCCGGGTCGCCCACCGGCACGAGCCACCGGCGCAGGCTGCCGGTCAATATTTCCGCCGGCCCGGAAGGGCAGTCCGTGCTGACCACCGGCGTCCCAACGGCCAACCCCTCAACGATAACGCGACCGAACCCCTCCGAGTCCGAGCAGAACACCAGCAGGTCGGCCCGCCTCATCCATGCATAGGCGTTCTCATGCCAGCCGGCAAAAATAACACGGTCCGCGACACCAAGCTTTTTTGCCCGCCGCTTCAGGCGGCTGCGTTTCCGGGGCGAATCTTTCCCAAGAAATACCAGATTATGGGGAAGCCGGGCAAGGGCGAATGCCTCCAGAACCAGATCCGGCCGTTTTGGCCGCTTGAAATGACCGACATACAGGACAAAAGGATGCATTGCGCCGGCTTCCTGAACCGGCGCCTCCGACAACCGGCCGATCTCTTCAAAGTCAAAACCATTGTATATGACCGATATGGAAGCCGGATGAATTCCCAGGTCATTTTGCAGGTCTCGGGCCACGCCCTGGGAAACGGCAATCAGGTGCTGACGGTCATACAACCGGCGAAGCTTTGCCCGCCGCCAGATGCTTTTCAAAAGGCCGCGGTGCGTTTGCCGGATGTGGTTGGCGGGTGAGTTGTTGATACAGTGGTATACCCCTTTCAAACCGGCCATTTTCGATATTTCACAACTCCGCGCCAGGTTCGTGACCACAAGATCGAACGGCGCATCCTGTTCAAGGGACGCCATGAGCTGTTCAAGTCTGGCGGCCAACCCCCGCCGGGTCCACCGGTTTTCAGGGCTCCCGGACAATGCGTGATACTGGATGGCATCGTCAAGCCGATACTTGCAGACATCAAACAGGGTGATGATATGGGTTTCAATTCCCCTGCCCGCCATTTCACCGGCCAGGGTCGCTACAAGCCGCTGAGCGCCGCCGCCGGTCAAAAAGTCTATGATAAAACAGATTTTGCGCATTGACCGCTGAAATCCTTATGGGGTCGTTTTACTGTCTCCGGGTGCGAGGCAGACACCAGGAAAACAAGGGGAAGCCAGAAAAGAACCCAGGCGGGTCTTGGCGCCGAAAGCGGACTGACCGTATCGGTAAAATTAACCATTAAAACCACCATCAGCAGGCAGACGCATGCCATCCGAACGCCTGCGGGCGCATGCATGAAAAAAAGCCTGCAGAATAGCAGTACGAGCGCCGCCACGAGCATCAGCAGGGCTATAACGCCCCCTGCATAAAACATTTCCAGAAACAGGTTGTGGGTGTGGGCGAACACCAGCCCGGTGTCTTCAAGCAGCACCTTTCCGGCGGGGCTGTCGGGCAGGCGTGTTGCAGGCCCGATGCCAAACAGCCTGTGGGATGACGAATGCTCGATCACGGCTTTCCATATTTCCGGCCGATAGGAAAGCCCGCGGGTCAAGAGGGCGTCCATGTAGCCGCTGAGCAAGGCCCGCCCGGACCAGAGGCCCAGACCCGCGGCAAGGCCTGCCCCGCCCATGACCCCGGCCGCCATAAAACGTTTTTCCCGCGGCAGCCATAAAATAAGCGATACGCTCGCCAGGAGCATCGTGACACCCGCGGCCATCAACGGGCCCCGGCTTTGGGACAAGACGATGACGGCCATGACAACCGCAAAGGCTGCCAAAAGAAGCACAAGGTCCGCATGCCGAAGGTCCTTCGCCATGCAGATCATGACGAACCCCATCGTCCAGACGACCAGCAGAATCGAGCTCGCCTTGATGGTGTGTCAGAGAAGCCCTACACCCGCAATCCTGTCCCCGAAGTCGCCCGCCATGAGATACGGAATCATCATGGCCGTACCGGAAACGATGACGGCCCCAAGAAACAGCCGCCCGTAAAACCCGGGGCGCCTGATCCATTGCCTGCAGGCAATCAACAGGGCGCCTGCAAGGATAAAAACCGTAATGCCCCACCGGAAGCGCCGGAAAGCCATGCGGAACGCCGCGTCACCGACAAAAAAGGAGTTCAGCGCCAGGTAAGCCGTCAGCAGCAGCAGCAGCAGGATTACCGGAGAAGTTGCGGCGGGGGGGATTTCCCCCTTGAAAAACGACCATACGGTCAGGGGAACCACCCCGGCGAAAAAGAAAAACCGGTACAGGTCTTCCCATGGCACCAGCATCCCCAGAAAAAAAAACGCCAATAAACTGACGTTGATCACGGACGCGTGGGGCCACCCGCGAATTTTTTCAATAATCCGCATACTCTTTTTCTTCCATTAATTCGGAGCCATACCGGATATTGATATCCCGCTTGACCGCGGCCCGCTCATCATTGGTGAAATATACGCTTCTCGCCAGTTCAACAAAGGCCGCGTCAAACTGTTTTGCCGCTTCCTTTGCCCGGATATGGTCCTCGATATCCCAGAGCTTCCGGTTGATGACCATAAGCCGCCGGTATCCATCCGAATCCTCCGAAATATCAACCGAGCGCATGGCCGCATACAGAATGTCGTGCTCTTTTTTTATATTCTCACGCTTTGCGGCGTCTTTGACCTTTTCCAGTTTAATGGCAAGTATGGTGACCTTGTCCACCAGCTCCCCCAGGGAAACATCCACTTTCATCGCATTGACCGCCTTTATGACAAAGCGTTTGATTTTCAAGGCGCAAGCCGCTACATTACTACCGACCGAACACAGCCGGACCGGCAATTGAGCGCCGTTACCGAAAATACACAACAAAAATCTGTATATAACAGATGCCTATACCCGATGCAAAAAAAATCTGCCTGTTGCGGCCGTCCGCCATCGGCGATGCGGTCCACGCACTGGGCCTCGTGAACGGCCTCCGGAGAGGCTACCCCGATGCCCACATCACCTGGATTCTGCAGCCGGTGACCTATGAAATGGTTATGCACCAGTCATCCGTCGACCGGTTTATCACCTTTGAAAGAAACGGGGGAATCCGCGACTGGATGGCGCTTTTCCGTCTTCTTGGAAAAGAGCGCTTCGATCTCGCCGTCATCCCCCAGGCAAGCGGCAAAACGTCGCTGATCACGGCAATGCTGCGGGCGCGCGTCAAGCTGGGCTTTGATTACGCCCGCTCCAGGGATTTCCACTGGCTTGCCACAAACCGCCATATTCCACCGCGCCCCATGGGGCACGTCCAGGACCAGTTTTTCGAATTTCTCGACGACCTGGGCATTGATAAGGACCCCCCGGTCTGGAATTTTCAATTTACACAGCAGGAGCTTGACTGGAAGGAATCTTTTTTCAACAAGGCCGGATCATGCGTGGTCGGCTTTGTGATCGCTTCGGCGCACCCGGAAAAAGACTGGCCGCCGGAACGGTATGCCGCGGTGATGGACCATGCCACCAGGGCGCACGGCATTACGCCGATGATCATCGGCGGGCCCAGCGCCCGCGAGAAAAAAATTGCCGATGCCATACGCGATATGTGCTCATGCAGGCCGATCATCGCCCTGGAAAAGCCGATCCGAAGGACCATGCTGCAGCTTGCCGGCTGCCGGCTCGTGGTGTCACCGGATACCGGGCCGCTGCATATCGCCGTGGCATTAGGCACGCCGGTTGTGGGACTGTATGGATATTCAGACCCCAGGCGATGCGGCCCCTACATGAAATTCGGGGACCTGCTCATCGACCGGTACAACGAACCGGGCAGCGGAAAAGCACCTGTCTCCCGCAAAACAAAACCGGGCCGGATGGGGGCGATCACCGTGGAAGCGGTCAATGAAAAGATCGCACTGGGGTTAAGGCGTTACACCGACGGCACCCGGGCCGTTTATCCGGTGTGAAAGCAGGCAATCGGGCGGTTTGATAAAAAACCGAAATCTTCGCTGCGAGCAATTATTGCGCGCGCCTTGATCTTGAACGTTTTACAAAACCGTCTGAAAACGACCTTTTACGAATCAATCCATCATGACCACCATTATAGAAAACTTTCGCGGCTTTGAGATCGGATCAACCGAAAAACTTTCCCTCGCCCAGAAGGAAGCGCTGCTTCAGGGGATCCAAAGGGCGCCGGAATCTTCCCTGGCGCCGCTTTCAGGGCGCGTGCGGCCCCACGGGGCGCATATCGAGGGCCTGGGCAAAGTGATCATCAAGCATTACCACCGGGGCGGACTGCTCTGGCATGTGAACCGGCGGACCTACCTGAGGGCCGGCAGTCCCCGGTGCCGGACGGAATTTGAAATGCTTGCCCGCGTGCGGGCGGCCGGCGTCAATGCCCCCCGGCCCATCGCGTTTGCAAGCCTTTCCCGGCATTTCATTTTTTACCACGCCTGGCTGGTTACCCGGGAGGTCCCTGGCGCGCGAACGCTTGCCGAGATTTCACGGTCGGCGCCCGAACAGGCACCGGCACAGGCAATGTCAATGATGCGGGCGCTGACGGCGCAGGTTGGCACATTGATACGGCACGGCATCCTTCACGTGGACCTTCACCCGGGAAACGTCCTGGCGGATGAGGACGGGCG
>SKZX01000311.1 GCA_007127175.1 Desulfobacterales bacterium | reverse complement strand
GGGCAGATGTACATACAGGCCGTTTTTTCTCCGCCCTTGCAGCCATCACATTTTTCAGTAATTACGAAACTTGGCATTATTTACCTCCTGAGTTACCAATTTTAGTGAAATTCCTTAGGTTTCCACTACTTGAACGGATACGAAATGTACGCGTTAAAACGGGTGCACCTCCTTTCTCACATTGACGAAACCATAAGCGTTTGATAAAGACACCATCTTCGTTCCATCACAATAAAATTATTGACGATCTATAAATCAGGCGATTTCCTCGCCGTCCGGAAACAGGCAACATGCGCCGGTCAAACCGATGAAGACCCCGCTTCGAGGTGCCCCCCATCATTTGAAAGCGCCTAAAACAAAATAGATCATTTATCACCGGCCTCAGTTATTGTCAAGACATTTCGACCCCAGGATTTCCGCGGAAAATCCAAACGGTTACGTCGCAAATCAGCAGTCAATATATGGCACTTTTGCAACGGGTCACCACAATATATTCAACATACGGCGATACAACCCAAGAAACCACCATTGCCCGCCTGCTGATTTTTGAATCATTGCCGGGGCCTGTTGCCGGGAAACAACCCGGGGAGCGCGCACAACCCCGGACCGGCGCAACAATGCCGCACTTTACACATAGACTCTGGTGACCCGGCTGGATACGCTGGTGAGCACTTCATAGGTGATCGTGGACGCCTGGTCGGCAAGCCAGTCCGCCGAAAGAACGCCGGTGCCGGGCTTTCCGAATATCGTCACCGCGTCTCCGACAGCGGCATCCGGAATATGCCCCACATCCAGCATCGTTGCATCCATGCATACACGCCCGATAACCGGGGCATGCGTTCCCCGAACCGTCATTTTGCCCCTGGAAGACAGGAGGCGTGAGAACCCGTCCGCATAACCGACGGCCACCGTGGCGATGACGGTTTCTTTACCGGTCCGGGCGGTCGCCCCATAGGAAACCGGAAAACCCGGGCCCACCTTTTTCAGGTGCACGATGCGGGACTTCAATGTCATTGCCGGGTTCAGTCCCACTGTATCCCGCCTGACGAAGCCTGAGGGATAATAGCCATATATCGAAAGACCGGCGCGCACCATGTCCAGATGGGTTTCCGGCATATCGATGACAGCGGCCGAATTTGCCGCATGGCGCATTTTAAAACGAACCCCCCTTTTTTCAAGGCGATTCAAAAGACCGTCAAACAATGCCAGTTGGTTGACCGTCATGGATTTATCGGCCTCATCAGCAGCCGCGAAATGGGTATAGATCCCTTCGCAATAAAGCCCTTCAAGCCCGTAAATAGTGCATATCTCTTCAACAACGCCGGTCCGCAGTTCCCGTGGGTTTCCCGTGCCGCCGGCAACAATGCCAAGTCGCCCCATGCCGGTATCGATTTTGACATGCACACTTATCCGGCACCCCATGGCACGTGCCCTTGCGGACAAGTCAGCGGCCTCCCCATAGGAACAGACCGTCTGGATCAAGCCATGCTCAATAAGGCGTCCCGCCTGACAGGGTCGGGTCTTTCCGAAAATCAACACGGGTACGTCAATACCGGCATGCCGCAATCCAACAGCTTCTCCTATCCTTGCAACGCCAAGGGCATCAGCCCCGGCGGCAACGGCCCGCTTTGATGTTTCGATTGCTCCGTGACCATAGGCATCGGCCTTGACCACGGCCATAAAGCGTGCCCTGCCTGCCAGAAGCCGCTTCAATCCCTTTATGTTCCCATCCAGGGCGTTCAAATCGATTTCGGCCCACACATCATAAGGCATCATCGTTATTCCAATCGATTATGATTTATACCGGCGCCCGGTGCATACCCGGCCGCATTTCTGTCAACGCTTCGATACTGTATGGCCTCCAGGACGTGGGCCGACGCCATCCGGGCCTGCCCATCCAGGTCCGCTATGGTTCTGGCAATTTTAAGGATCCGGTGATAGGCCCTTGCTGAAAGCCCCAACCTGTCCATGGCGGTTTCCAGAATCCGGGAGGATGCATCATCAAGGGTGCAATGCCGGCGTATATGCCGGCTGCTCATCTGCGAATTGGTATATATTTTCAAGCGCGCAAACCGTTCGGCCTGTATCGCCCTGGCTTTTGAGACCCGCTTCCTGATTGCCACAGACGATTCTGCCGGTTTCTTGCAGGACATTTCCCGGTAGCTGACGTTCGGCACTTCCACGTGCAGGTCAATCCGATCCATCAACGGGCCGGACATCCGGTTCCTGTATTGCTGAATCTGGGCAGAAGTGCAGCGACACGGATGCCTTTCATCCGTCAAATAGCCGCAGGGGCAGGGATTCAGCGCAGCGATGAGCATGAAGCCGGCAGGATAGGTAGTGCTCATGGACGCCCTGGAAATCGTCACTTCCCGGTCCTCCAGCGGCTGGCGCAGAACCTCCAGTACGCTTTTTCTGAATTCCGGCAGCTCATCGAGAAACAATACACCGTTATGGGCCAGGCTGACCTCACCCGGCCGGGGGTTGCTGCCGCCGCCGATGAGCCCCGCATTGGAGATGGTATGATGCGGCGCACGGAATGGGCGCTGTGATATCATGGCCCGCCCCCTGGGCAGCAGGTCGGCTACGCTGTAGATCTTTGTGGTTTCTATGGCCTCATCGAATGAAAGGGGCGGAATGATACCCGCAAAACGTTTCGCCAGCATGGTTTTTCCGGATCCCGGCGGTCCGGTCATCAGCATGTTGTGCCCCCCGGCGGCTGCGACTTCGAGGGCGCGCTTGACATGCCCCTGGCCGGACACTTCCGAAAAATTGATTTCCGGCTCCTCGTCAGGCTTGAATTCGATGGCTGCCCGGCTTGCTTCCCGCTCAACAGCTTTTTCACCCCGTAAAAACCCAACGGCCTCGGCCAGGGTGGACACCGGGTAAACATCCAGTTGCGCCACCACCGCTGCCTCGCTAGCATTTTCTCCCGGGACCATGATGCCTGAAAAGCCCGACGATTTTGCAGCCAGCGCCATGGAGAGGGCCCCCGTCACCGGCTTGATCCTGCCGTCCAGGGCCAACTCGCCCAGAATAACATATTGACCGGCGGCCGTCTCCGGAAAAATACCGCCTGCCGCCAGTATGCCGAGGGCAATGGGCAGGTCAAAACCGGTTCCCCCCTTCCGGATATGGGCGGGCGCCAGGTTCACGGTAATACGGTCATCCGGAAAATCGTACCCGCAATTGATGATCGCCGATTTAACGCGCTCCCGGCTTTCCCTCACGGATGCCTCCGGCAGGCCGACGGTTGTAAAAGCGGGCAGTCCATGGGCGATATCGACCTCGACTTCCATCAGAAGCCCGTCAATTCCGATGACCGCGCCAGTGTAAACCTTTGACAACAATTTCTGCCCGCATCCATACGTTAGAAATGCGTAGTTGACATTCGAAAACAGGGATCTGAAGTTCGCAATTTGGGCAACCATAACAAAGGCAAGTAAGAAAAACAAGTAAAATTAAAGGCGCATCAATTCGTCATACAGGGGGCAATACGCGCGGATACCGCACCTTGATTTCAGGCATAGCGCATGATAAAAAATCCATTCCGACATTTTCGACCGGCAAGTCTTTGCAATTTTATAAAAAAGCTTATATATAATAGAACCACTCAACGAAAAAAGCGGGGCGGGTCACAGCCGGCCCTGTGAACGATATTGCATGGAACAACGAATCACGATGCAAAAAAAACAACAAACACTTGCTGAACCGATTGTTTTCAAGGGGCAGGGGCTGCATTCCGGGAAAACCGTCAACATGACCCTGAAACCGGCACCGCCCAATTTCGGGATTAAATTCAAGCGGGTCGATCTGCCGGGGACCCCCCTTATTTCCAGCCACTTCAACAGGGTCATCGATACCAGTCTCGCGACCGTTATCGGGGAAAACGGCTGTATCGTTTCGACCATAGAGCACCTCATGGCAGCCTTGTCCGGAATGTCTGTTGACAATGTTGTTGCCGAACTCGACGATTATGAAGTGCCCATCATGGACGGCAGCGCCGCCGTTTTTACGGAAGCGATCAAATCTACCGGAACCATTGAGCAGGATGCGCCGCGGCTGTATTTCGTCATATCCTCGCCCATTGAATTAAAGCGGGACGACAAGGCCGTCAGCGTCTATCCCGGCCCCAAGCGCATGATTTCATGCACCATCAAATTTGACCACCCGGCAATTCAGGAGCAGACCTACACCCTGGAGTTGACCAGCGGCAGCTTTGCCCGGGAAATCGGGCCGGCCCGGACCTTCGGGTTTTACCAGGAACTGGCGTACCTCAAACATTACGGCCTCGGCAAGGGCGGTTCCCTTGACAATGCCATCGTCATCGACCACAACGGCATCATGAATAAAAACGGGCTCCGCTTCTCCGATGAGTTTGTAAGACACAAGATTCTGGACGCCATCGGCGATTTTTCACTTTTGGGGATGCCCATCCTGGGCCATATAGCCCTGTATAAATCCGGGCACAATTTCAACCACGAGTTTTTAAAAGAATTTTTCCGGCAGAAAAAAGCATGGAAAACATCCCCGGTCGATTCGGCAGGAAACAGCGTATCGCCCCATGAAACCAAGGGGTAAATTGAAAAAACACACAAGGGGACACCGCGTTGCCGTGTTTATAAAGCCGCTTTCAAGCAGACCTGCCGCCAAAACACGAGGGATTGTTCCGGGTTCGTATGTGTCCGCCAGGATATGCGCCCGGCGTATATGCGTGGCGGCAGCATTCCTGTTTCTGACCGTTCTGAGCGGTCCCATGGATGCAATCGGGGCTGAAATTTCGAGCATGGCCGTCAGCAACACCGAGGAAAACCTTATTTTATCCATCAAGGTTGACGGGGCATTTACCGACAAGATGAAAGAAGCCGTATTAAGCGGCATTTCAACGAGTTTTTCCTATGTGATCACATTGACCCAGACCCGAACCCTGCTGCCCGACAAACTGGTCCATGAAATCAAGCTGACCAATACCATCCGGTACGACACGCTCAGAAATACTTTTACCGTCAGGCGTTCCTGGGAGAACTACCGCCCTTTGACAACCAGTTCATTCGCGGAAGCCAAGCGGTGGATGTCCGAAGTTATCGATGTTCCGATCATTCCCCTGGAAGCGCTCGAAAATGACATCCGTTACAAAATCAATGCCAAGGCGGAACTTGACAGGGTCACGCTCCCCTACTTTCTGAACTATGTCTTTTTTTTCATTTCCCTGTGGGATTTTGAAACCAGCTGGCACTCTGTCGACTTCATCTATTAAGTAAAAAGCAATCAAAAGCCGGTGCCGGGGCCGACGGAAGCCGAAACCCGGAATTTTAATATTCCATATAAATTCAGGTCTATAAACCAAATGAGACCCAATCGCTACATCGCACCCAAAAACCCGGAAGTCGATGCCGAAAGAAGAAAAAGGAAGCGCGATTTCATTATCATAGGCATCGTCTTGGTGCTTGTCATTCTGCTGACGACGCTGACGCTCAGGCCGATGCTGACCAGCACCCAGATTTCAATTTCCAACATGATGTTGATGTTTATCCTCATGAACATCAATATGCTCCTGCTGATCCTCCTCATTTTTCTCGTTTTCAGGAATGCGGTGAAACTTTTCTATGAGCGGCGGCGCCGGATTCCGGGCACCCGGCTGAGAACCAAGCTGATTGCGGCTTTTGTTTCGCTTTCTCTTCTGCCCGCATCGGTCCTGTTTCTTTTTTCCCTGCACTTCATTACCACCAGCATTGAATTCTGGTTTCATGTCCCCATTGAAAAGGCGCTTGAAGATTCCCTGTCTGTCGGCCGCAACATGTACACGCACGTGGAGGACAACAACCGCTTCTTTCTGGACAGGGCGGCCTACCAGATCGACAACCGCAAGCTGCTGAACCCCGGCAACGCTGTCAATCTCGGCAATTACGTGCAGATCGTTCAGCGAGAGTTCAACCTGAACTCGGTGGAAGTATACAGCCCCGATGCAAGGCGCATTGCCATGTCCACAAACAGGGGGCTTCCCGAAGGCGCATTCGAACCGCTTGAGGCGGAAAAACTCACAATTGGGATCAACCGGGAGGGCAACACGTGGGCCGCTTCCGAGCTGCTCCCGGAAGGTGAACTCGTTCGGAACATATCAGCGATTCCCTTCGGTGCAAAAGGCGACAATGTTGACGGCTTCATCGTTATCGGGGAACTGCTTCCCGCGGAGATGGCCGAGCACCTGAACTCCATCGCACGCGGTATCGGTGAATACCAGCAGATCAAAATGCTCAAGCAGCCCATCCGCTACACCTACTATTTATCCCTGACCATTGTCGCCCTTCTGGTCATGTTCTGCGCCATATGGTTCGGCATGTACCTTTCAAAATCCATTACCATTCCCATCATGGAACTGGCGGAGGGAACCCGCAGGGTTGCCGAAGGAGACCTGTCCCACAAGATCAACGTGGTGGCCGATGATGAAATGAAATCCCTTGTGGATTCCTTTAACAAGATGACCCGCGATCTTCGCTTCAACCGTCGGGAAATTGAATACTCCACGCGGAAGCTGTTCGAACAGAACGTTGAAATAGAAGAGCGCCGGCGATACATGGAAATCGTCATCAACAACGTATCAACCGGCGTTATCTCTTTTGACGCCCACGGCCTTGTCACCACCGTCAATGCTTCGGCGGAAAGAATGCTCAAGATCAAGGCGGACAATGCCCTTAAGAAAAGCTACAGGCATCTGCTCAAGGACCAGGATCCGAAACTGGCCGAAAAAATTTCGGCCCGGATTGAAAGCCACCGGGAAGAAAGCTTTTCCGAGTCGTTCAACCTGATCATCGACGGCCAGCGAAAAACGTTCAAGGCCAATTTCAACACCCTGGAAGACGAAAACGGTCGAATGATCGGTACGGTAATGGTCTTTGACGATCTTACCGAGCTGGAAAAAGCCCAGCGGATGGCGGCATGGCGCGAAGTTGCAAAGCGCATCGCCCATGAGGTAAAAAACCCGCTCACCCCGATTTCCCTTTCTGCCCAGCGCCTAAAACGCAAATACCAGGGCGTCATTGATGATCCGGTTTTCACGGAATGCACCCAGACCATCATCGACCACACGGACATGATCCGCAACCTGGTCAATGAGTTTTCTTCGTTCGCCCGTTTCCCGGCCGCCAATCCGGCTTTATGCAGCCTTTCCGAGATCATTAACGAATCCGTGGCCCTTTATCGCGAAGGGCACGGCCATGTGGCCTTCGATGTGCGCATCGCCGATGATATCCCTGAGCTGAACCTGGACCGGCAGCAAATCAAGCAGGTCATGATCAACCTGATTGACAATGCCCTTGCGGCAATCAAAAACACCGGCAGTATCAGCATCGATGCAAGGGGGGACGATTCGGGGGAAAAGGTTGTGATCTGTGTTGCGGATACCGGCAGCGGCATCAAGGCATCGGACAAGCCCTATCTTTTCGAACCGGACTACACAACCAAGAAATCAGGCATGGGCTTGGGGCTGGCCATCGCGAGCACCATCATCGGCGATCACAACGGCCGGATTTATGCCGAAGACAATATACCACACGGGGCGAAATTCATCATCGAACTGCCCCTGACATGACCGATCAACCCGCAATCATGACTGTAAAACGGAACCAGAAAGCATCACTGACAACCTACTACTTACAACCTACTACCTACAACTTACAACCTAAAACCTACAACCTACAACTTACAACCTACAAACCAAAGGTTTTTCCATGTTCCCGACAATTCTGATCGTAGACGATGAAATCTCCATTCTGAAGACATTGAGCGGCATACTGATGGACGAGGGCTTTGAAACAATCACGGCCACCAACGGATACGAGGCGCTTCAGCGCATCGAGGAAGAAGCCCCGGACATGGTGCTCCTGGACATATGGATGCCCGGAATGGACGGCATTGACACCTTGAAGGAAATCAAGCAGCAGCATCCATCCGTTCAGGTGGTAATGATAACCGGGCACGGCACCATCGAAACCGCAGTCAATGCGACAAAAATAGGGGCCTATGACTTCATCGAAAAACCCCTCAACGTGGACCGGGTGATCGTGGCCATAAACAACTCCCTCAATTTCCGACGCCTGGAAGAGGAAAATCGCTACCTGAGAAAAAAAACCATAGAAAAATACGCAATCACCGGCAACAGCACGGCGTCGTCGGAACTGAAAAAACAAATCGGCATTGCCGCGCCCACGGAAGCATGGATATTGATAAACGGTGAAAACGGGACAGGCAAGGAGCTTGTTGCGAGAACCATCCACCAGTTGTCAAGCCGCTCGGCCCAGCCATGGGTCGACATCAACTGTGCCGCATTGACGGACGAAGCGCTGGTCAGTGAGTTGCTCGGCCATGAAAAAGGGGCGTTCCCCGGCGCCACGGCAAAAAAGAAAGGAAAATTCGAAATCGCCCATGGGGGAACGATTTTTTTCGACGAAATCGGGGACATGGGGTTGAAAACGCAGTCACTGATCCTGCGAATTCTGGAGGAACGTCAATTCCAGCGGCTT
>SKZX01000225.1 GCA_007127175.1 Desulfobacterales bacterium | reverse complement strand
TTTTATAATTGCCTGATGCTCCCAGCTCCATGCCTGGTTGACCTGGTAATCCTCGAATGCATCCACGTGGCTGACCAGAATTCCGGCATTCCCGCTTGGCCGGAGCCGCATATCGGCATCATAGAGCTTTCCGGTGGATGTCGGCGTGGACAGAAAATGAATGATCCGCTGCCCAAGGCGGGCATAAAATTCCGAATCGTATAATGGGCGGAATGACCCCCCGCGGGTCTGCCCCTGGGAGGCCGTATGCAAAAAAACGAGATCCAAATCCGAGCCATAGCCCAGTTCAATGCCGCCCAGCTTCCCATAGGCGATGGTGGCGAATCCTGTCTCTTCATCATTCAAATCCGACAGGTGCGAAGGCTTCCCGTAGCGGCCCGACAATTGCCGCCAGGATATGTCCAGGGCCTTGTCTACGACGGTCTCCGCAAGAAACGTCAACCTGTCGCTGACTTTCATCAGGGGCAGGTTACCGGTGACATCCGCCGCCACGATCCGGAAGGTATTGATCTGTTTAAAAACTCTCACCTCATCCATCTGGCGCTCGATATCGCCTTCCGGTACCATTTCAAGGCGGTGGGCCAGCTCTGAGGCAAGTGCAGCCTTGTCGAGGGGCGCATAAAGGGAACGCATATCCAGCAGCTCGTCCAACAGCAGGGGATGCTTGCACAAAAAGGATACAATCCATGGGCTGATGCGCGCCAACCGTATCAGGTGATCCAATGAGCCCGGGTTTTCCAGCAGCAGGGCAATATAGCAGCTGCGCCGGACGATTGCCTCAATGAGCGGAATAATGCGCTCCAGAACAATCAACGGCCGGTCCGTTTTTATCGATGCAGCAAGCAGCAGCGGCATCAGCCTGTCAACGCGGTTCTGGACCAGGCTCCCGATTTCATCGCCAAGGTTTACATTCCGGATCCGGTTGAGCGCCGAAACCACTTTCTCCGGTTGCCTGAAGCCCGAATCGTAAAGGATACGGATGTTGTTCTCGTGATCGTCAGGGTTATGCCACACGGCAGCAAGCGGGCCCGCACCAGAATTTTCAGGGCCAGGTGTTTCAGGTGCCAGCAGATCGCGGAAATGGGAATGCACCTTTTCCATGTGCGCCCGCAAGCGATCAATGAAGTCATCAATGTTTTCAAACCCCATACCCGCCGCGAGGATGGATAGTCCGGCCTCGTCGAATGGCAGCGTGTGCGTCTGCATATCATTGTACATCTGGATGCGGTTTTCCGTATTGCGCAGAAAAATATAGGCTGCTGTCAGTTCGTTATATACCGGACGGTCGATGCAGCGGTCTGCCGCCATAAACGCCAGAACCTTGAGCAGGCTCCGCTCCTGGTAGGATGGGTTGATGCCGCCCCGTATCAACTGGAAAACCTGGCCGAAAAACTCGATTTCACGGATACCGCCGGAACCATGCTTGATGTTGTTCTTCAGCCCTTTACGAACGACTTCACGCTCGATTTTTTGTTTCATTTCTCGAAGGGATTCAAAGGTCCCGTAATCCAGGTAGCGCCTGAAAACAAAGGGCCGCAACCGTTCAAGCAACACCCTGCCGGCATCGATATCACCGGCAACCGCCCGGGCCTTTATCAGGGCATACCGTTCCCAACCCCGGCCGAACATCTGGTAATAATTTTCCATGGCGTCGAAGCTCATTACCAGGGGGCCGGCATCCCCGTATGGCCGAAGGCGCGTGTCGACCCGGAACACAAACCCATCAATCGTTGATTTGGACAGGATGTCGATCAGTCGCCGGGCCAGCCTCGAAAAAAAATCATCGTTGGTGATGCTGGACGGCTGGCCGAGGGTCTGCCCCGCTTCGGGAAAAGCGAAAATAAGGTCAATGTCGGAAGAAAAGTTAAGCTCGAACCCCCCAAGTTTTCCCATTCCAATGACAACAAGCCGCTGGGCCTCGCCTGAATGGGATGTAGGAACACCGTAGGCATCGCAGGAAAACCCATAAAGGGCATCGAGCGCATATGTCAGGCAGGCATCCGCGAACAGGGACAGGTCGCCAAGGGTTTCATGCAAATTTGCTTTCCCCGTGAGATCGCGCCATGCAATGCGCACCATTTCGCGCGTTCTGAGTTTTCTCAGCGCTTCGGCAAGACTTGCTTCATCTTTCGCGCTGCCTGCGACCGCCTTTGTCCGGGCACCATATTCTCCCGGCTCGTATGAACGCGCCAGGTCCCCGCTTGTCAGCAGGTCTTTCAAAATATAGGGCTTCCGTATACAACTCGATGCGACAAACTCACTGAGGGTAAATACCTGGAAAAGCGCTTCGCGCACCGCCTCCCCGTCCGGCAGGTCGATACCGCTGCTTTTGGCGGCGTGGAAGCATGCCGCCACCTTTCCCAGGAATTTTTCCCGTATCGCTTCAGGCAGATTTTCCAATAATGCAGCGCCTTTCCATTCTCTATGTGCTCGGGTCATCGTCTTTCACCCATGAATACGGCCTCGTGAAAAATGCTATTTGCCGGAAGCATGATCCTTGCTCATTACATACCGGGCAAAATGCGTGTCTTTAAGGTAGCCGTTGTCCGGGTTCGAAAAAAAAGCCCGCATCAATGCAAGGCTTTCATCTCTGCACACGCTGGCAACAACGGCCGGATCCATGTCCCTGTAAAGGGGCGGCATGGCCTGAAGGAGCAAAGACGTGCCGCCGCCCATAACATCCTCGAATGCATAGACGATTCGGCGAATGCCGGATATCAGTATTGCGCCGAAACACATCAGGCATGGCTCGAGCGTGCTGTAGATGCAAAGGCGGTCTTTCCCAATGTCCGGCCGGCTTCTGTAGAGTTTCCTTAATGCAAGGATCTCCGCATGGTCGATTTCATTTTCCAGGGCGCCCCGACTGGCCGCTCGGCGCCCGGATGCGACCACTTCCCCCCCGTCCGTGATGATGCAGCCTACGGGGAATTCACCCGCCCGCAGGGCCGATTCGGCCTCATCGAGCGCCATGCGCATAAACCGCTCATCCTGTTTTTCATGCTTCATCATTACCCCTTTGTGCGCCTGAGGCTTTGGCCCCTCATCCCGCATTGAATAAAACAACATAAAATTCGCATTTTTCCGGAAAAAAAGCAACGGGCTTGTATACGCCGGCCCATACGCGCCCTGAAAAACGGACCGGCCGGTTTGATGCTTACCGAATGGTTTTGCCATGAAACCACCGAGCCCTGAAGGGCATATGATTATGCAAAAACGGCAAAAATGCCCTGGAGGGGCATGTGATTATAGCCGGTGGTTTGCCTTTTCGGGGTCGGCGTCGGGGTCGGTATCGGGGTCGGCCCTTGACCCTCGGGGACGGAATTCAATTCCGTCCCCCCGGGTTGAAACCTCAAACCCTGGAGGACAGCGTTGGTATTCCGTCTCCTGAGGTTATTGACTGCGACCCGGGAGACAGACTGGAAGTCTGTCCCCTGGGGGGCTGACAATCCCACCTGCAAGCCCCTGCGAGGCTTTTTCCCAGGCCCTTCAGATGGAATTGCCGCAGGCCTTTTGACGTTATTGACAACGCGGCTGATTTCGGGTAGCACTAAAATGTTGATAATATCGCTTGTTTCTTAGGGGGTCGTTCGGGCAGACAGCGGACCAGCGTTCACCTATATAACCGTCACAAATATGAAAGAGGCCCGGTGTCAAAAAAACCGGTCCGGCACAGACGACTTTCACAACATTTCAGGTATTGAAAATATGATCATCGGACTTGATGTTGGCGGCACACACACGGATGTGGTTCTGTTGGGCCCCGGCGGGCTTCGCAACAGAGTGAAGGTACTTACGGATACAACCGATCTCTTCTCGACGGTATTGGCCGGCCTTGACCGCATCACCCGGGATATTGACCCCAATGAGATCACCCAGACCGTTCTCAGCACAACCCTGACGACCAATGCGATTGTGGAAAACAAGCTCTCCCCGGTCGGCATGATCGTCACCTGCGGGCCCGGTATTCATCCAGACAACTACCGGACAGGCATCCACTATTATATGGTCAAGGGGGGGATTGACCACAGCGGCCGTGAAATACAGGCCATTGACGAAGACCAGGTCAGGGATGCGGCACAAAAAATGGTAGACGACGGCATTGCCCATGTCGGCGTTGTCGGAAAATTTTCCACGAGAAACCCGGACCATGAAAACAAAATATGCAAGCTGATCGAGCCGGACTTCGAAAAGGTTTTTCCAGGGCACCGCATTTCCGGGAATTTCAGCTTTCCAAGGCGCATCGCAACGACTTTTCTCAATGCTTCTATTTATCCCATACACAAAAAATTTTTCGAGGCCGTCAAGGCTTCTCTTGTGGCAAAGGGGATCAATGCCCCCATCTACATTCTGAAGGCGGATGGCGGTACCATGGATTTCAACACCTCCATTGACTTTCCGGGCCAGTCCATACTGTCAGGGCCGGCGGCAAGCGTCATGGGTTCCGTGGCCTTCGCGGAAGACCCTTCCGAAACCATTGTCCTCGATATCGGCGGGACCACCACGGACATGGCCGTTCTCATCAACCGGGTTCCGGTGCTGGTCCCCGCCGGCATTGAGATCAACAGCTTCAAGACGCATATCCGGGCGCTGCACACCCGCTCGATCGGACTCGGCGGGGACAGCGCCGTGCGGGTCCAGTCCGGCGAATTGATAATCGGGCCGGACCGGATCGGCCCGGCCATGGCTTACGGGGGCCCCTCACCCACCCCGACGGATGCCTTGTTCGTGCTCGCACAAGCCAATGACGGCGACCGGGACAACGCCCAACGGGGCATTGCCGCCATCGCGGAGCAGCTGGGGGTTTCCACGGAGGAAGCCGCCCGGCGGGTTTTTGACAAAACCTGCCGGCTTATACTGGAAAAAGCGGATGAGATGGTCCGGAAGATAAACAGCAAGCCGGTTTACACCGTTCGCGAAGCGCTGGAGGGGTATCAGATAAAGCCCGGCCACCTGCTGGTGCTCGGCGGGCCGGCCCCGCATTTTGCCAGACATTTTCAGGAAATAGCGGGTTACAAGGTCAACACAGTGCCCCAGTGGGACGTGGCAAACGCCATCGGGACCGCCCTTTCCCGCACCACCTGTGAAGTCACCCTTTTTGTCGACACATACCGGTGCCGGGCAATGGCGCCCGAAGAAAACTATCAAGCGCCCGTCAACCCCCGCATCACCCTTGCCGAAGCCCATGAAATCGCCCTCGAACTGCTCACTCAAAAAGCCTTGAGGGAGGGGGCGCTTCCAGGGGAATTTGAAACCGACGTGCTCGAATCGCTCGAATTCAACATGATCCGCAACTTCCAACTCATCGGGCGCAACATCCGGATCAAGATCCAGGTGCGGCCGGGGCTGAAACACGAGCACCATGAAATTGCCCACATGATCAACAATACCCCGGAAACGGGCAATTAATAACATCCACGAATACGGAGCACCCCATGCTTAGCGCAAAATATCAGATGGGCCTGGTTTTTTTCCCTGCCTTCGATTGGGCCATCAGCCCGACCCACCCGGAACGGGAGGAGCGGCTCCTCTATACCCAGGACCAGATCATGGAAGAAGGCCTGCTCGACATTGACGGGGTCCACGAACTCAAAGCCGAGGTCGTGGAAATTAGCGATGTACAGCGGGTCCATTTTTGTGTGCCCGACCCCTGGAAGGTCATGACCGAATCCCATTTTATAAGTGCCGGGGGGGCCAAGACCATCGGCAGGGCGGTCATGGAAAAACAGATTCAACGGGGTTTCGCCCTTGTCCGGCCGCCCGGCCACCATGCCATGCGGGTGGTTCACGGCGGCCGCGGGTTCTGCAATGTCAACAATGAAGCCATCATGATCGAATACCTGCGAAAGGCATACGGCGTCAGAAAAGTGGCGATCATCGACACCGACTGCCACCACGGAGACGGCACCCAGGACATTTACTGGCATGACAGGGACACGCTTTTCATATCCATCCACCAGGACGGGCGGACCCTCTACCCCGGGTCGGGTATGGCCGAAGAGGCCGGCGGCCCCAACGCCTACGGCACCACGCTGAATATCCCGCTCCCCCCCTATACGTCGCAGGAAGGGTTTATTTATGCCATCCAGGAAGCGGTGCTGCCAATCCTGGACGAGTTCAAGCCGGACCTGGTGATCAATTCCGCAGGGCAGGACAACCATTTCACGGACCCGCTCACGAACATGAACTTCTGCGCCCAGGGCTATGCGCGGATGACCTCTCTTTTGAAACCCGATATTGCCGTGCTGGAAGGGGGCTATTCCATTGAAGGGGCCCTTCCCTATGTCAATGTCGGCATCATATTGGCCATGGCGGGGATTGATTACCGCCACGTCTGCGAACCGGACTACAAACCGGAAAACCTGAAGCAGACCGGTGCGATCACTGCCGAAATCAAGATGGCATGTCAGAAGGTCTTGAAGATATGGGAAAACCGTGAAAAAGTCCGCGAAGAACGGATCAAAAACCAGGCGTTTGAAGACCGCAGGCGCAGTATTTTCTACGATACCGACGGCTTTTACGAGAACCAGCTGGAAACCCTTCAACTGTGCAAAGACTGCAGCGGTGCGCTGAAAATCGATTCCAGGGCGGATACCGGCGCCCACGTTCTGGCTGTCCACATACCGCCACATGCATGCCCTGTCTGCGTTGAAACCGGGAACCAGTGGTATATGGAGACGGACCTGAAGCAGTTTGACGCCATCTACCTCCAGAACCGCCCGGAAGATGTCTACCGGGTAAGAAAAAAATGACCCGGGCAGCACACTGCCTGGCAAGGGAGGGTGAAGGGCGGCTGGCGCGAACAAAAAAAAACCTTGAGCTCCGGCGCACTGTTATTGACGCTGTTCGCCGCTTTTTCGGGCAAAACGGTTTTCTCGAAGTGGATACGCCCTTGTGCATTGCGGCACCCGCTCCCGAACCCCACATTGACAACGCAAAAGCCGGGGACCATTTTCTCCAGGCATCACCTGAACTGCACATGAAGCGGCTGCTGTGCGCCGGTTATGAAAACATTTTCCAGTTGTGCAAATGCTTCCGGGAAAATGAACGGGGAGATCTTCACCTTCCGGAATTCACCATGCTGGAGTGGTATGCGGCAAGCGCGGATTACGGGTGCATGATGGACCAGGTGGAAGAACTGGTCCGTTTCATCAGCATCGAGACCCTGGGTTCCCTGAAGGTCCAATACGGAAAAACCGTCATTGACATGGCCGCCCCGTGGCAGCGCATGCGCCTTAAAGACGCGTTTGAAAAGTTTGCGGGCATGGACATGGAAACCGCAATTGACCGGGACCTTTTCGAAGAAAAACTGGCGTTTGAAATTGAACCCGCGCTTGATATGCATCGCCCCGTTTTTCTGCATGACTATCCTTCAGCAAACACCCCCCTTGCAAAAAGCGTCCCCGGCAACCCTGAAGCGGCACAGCGGTTTGAGCTTTACCTGGCCGGGATTGAAATATGCAACGGCTACAGTGAACGCACGGATGAAAAACTCCTGCGCGCACGCTTTGAAAGCGAGCTTTCCCAAAGGATAAAAGCGGGCCGCCCGTTATCTCCGATGCCGGAGCGCTTCCTTGAAGACATGGCGAACATGCCGGATGCAGCGGGTTGCGCCCTTGGGCTCGACCGGCTGGTCATGGTCCTTGCCGATGCCCGCACCATTGACGATGTTGTTGCTTTTGTACCGGAGGACGAGTGGGAAACACGCCGGCAGTAAACCCTTTCAGAAGCAAATACCCGATAATCGTCGGGGCCATTGCCGCATTCGCCCTTGTGCTTGTTTTCGGCGCCCTGTGCCATGCCGAACCGGACATCTATTTTTATATCGACGAAAACGGCCACTATCATTTCTCCAATGTCCCGACATCGGACCGCTACGTCCCATCGGAAATCTTTCTCAGGGACCGGCGGCCGTTATCCACTGGACTGGCCAACAGCGCTTACGACGCGATCATCGCCGATGCGGCAGAAGTCCACGGAGTTGATTTTGCCCTCGTCAAAGCGGTGATCAAGGCTGAATCGGATTTCAACCCCTACGCCATTTCTCCGAAAGGCGCCCAGGGGCTTATGCAGATCATGCCGGCCAATTTCGAGTCTTTTGATGTTTCAGACCCTTTTGACCCCTCTGAAAACATTAGAGCCGGAACACGCTATCTCGGGTACCTCATGAACCGCTACAACAATGACCTTCGCCTGGCCCTTGCCGCCTACAATGCCGGCCCCGGCGTCGTCGATCGCTATGGCGGAATCCCGCCTTTCCGGGAAACAAGGGAGTATGTCCGGCGGGTGCTGGCCGGCTACGACCAACTCCGGTATGACCGGCCGCCCGGTGAGGTGGGAAAAACCCGATCCCGGTGAAACACTTTCCATGACATGTGGACACAAAAAGCTTGCCGGCTGCTTTTTTTTAAAGGACAATTTCAAGCGGGTGGTGGCGGGTATTGCCCTTGCAACTGCAGGAGAACGCTGATATCTCCATGGCTTGCGCAGACGCGCCCTGTGATAAACGGCAAAGCCACAGGGCGCTTGTCCGCGCTTCGCCAGGAGCTGATATGATTGACAGTTGTCAACAAAAAAGAGTCTCCCGCTTCCTTTGCAACGTA
>SKZX01000195.1 GCA_007127175.1 Desulfobacterales bacterium | reverse complement strand
CTGCCATTCAAGGCCAAGCAGCCCGGCGGCGGCCCTGTCCACGGCCAGGGGGTCGAACCCTGCGACAAGCTTTCCCACCGGCGGTTTGCATTGCCGCCCGCCGAGATGGTAGTCGGCCAGGCCGACCGAGGCGTCCAGCAGGGTCAGGTCGGCATGGCGGTAACGGTTGAGGTCGGTTATGGCCTGGTGAATGTCAATGTGAAACTCGGCCTTGTTCCAGATCCCGCCGCTCCCGGCGTAATGCTCGGGCGGGGCGAACCCGACCATGTTTTTGAGCGTGCCGGTAAAATCCGACAGGCTGTGCGCCTTTAGAACCGGAACGGATATGATGAAATGGTCCATGGCGGCCTCGGGCATGAAAAACACCGGGAACCTTTTGCATTCAGGGTTTTCAAGGCGCACCAGGGGGCAATGGTTCAAGTCGGTGAGCCCGACGCTTTTCTCCGATGCCAGCCGCGTGTAGCCCAGGCTCTGGAAGATGTCCATGGTCCCACGGGCCGGGTCCCCGGTGCCTTCTGCAATGATGATTTCAGCCCGGCTGTGGGTGCGCACGTAGTCGATAATCACGCTGCAGCATTCAGGCGCCGTTGTGACCGGAAATGGCTGATCCGTGACCAGGTTGGGTTTGATCAGCACGGCTTTCTGCTTTGCAAGGGCCGGACCCGCGCCCACGGCATCGAGAGCTTCAGGCACGGATGTCCGGTAATCGATAAAATCAACAATTGAATGCGATGTCATGTGCCATCCCCTTCTTCTGCATTTGGCCTTTCTTTTTCACGGGCTGCCGCAGGATAAAAAAGCAGAACGGCTGCGCGGTCCCCCGCGAGGTATCGTGCGGCTATTTTGTCGATATCCTCAACGGTTATGGCCGCATGGTCCGTGTATATGGTGCGGCTCCAATCCAGTTGGGCGGGGTGGCGTGCAGCGCCTTTCAATACCGTGTTGAGCCAGTAGGTGTTTGTTCTGACCTGGCTGGTGATTCCTGAAAGCACCGGCTTTACAGCCCTTTCGAGCTCGTCTGCCGTAATGCCGTTTTTCCGGATATCGTCACTGATTGCCCTGATTTCGGATTCAATTGCGCCATGGTCGTCCGGATCGATAATGGCGTATGCATTAAACAGGCCGTATCCTTTATATGCCCGGCTGGGACTGCTGTATGCGCCCTGGCTGTAGGATGCACCCAGCCCGTCCCGGATCCGGATGCGCATGCGGTCCGAAAAAACAGCGGAAAGAATGGACAGGCGGCGCGTCCTTTCAATATCGAAGATGTCCGTGGTGGGCAAGGACACCATCAGCAAGGCCCTTTCCATGCGGGTGGGCACTTCATGTTCCAGGCGACCGCCCTCGGGGAAAACGGGGCGGCGGTCGCTGCCGGCGCATTCGCCAGTGCCGGCGGATTCCTCCCATGGGGGAAGGGTGCCGAAAAATATCGCGGCAAGGGCAATCACGGATTCCGGGTCAATATCGCCCACTATGGCGATTTCCATTGACGATGGGTCTTTTCCCGACGCGACCCAGGTTTTGATATCCTTTAATGTATTGCCGGTGAGCGTGTCAAAATCCGGCAGCCCGAAGCGGGAGTCCCCCCCCGCCAGAAACCGGCTGCCTTTCAACTGCAGTCCCCCTTCGATGGAATGGGCAAGGGATTCATACCGGCGTTCGAACTGCCTCACGGCCCTTGTGTAGGCGGACGCCCGAAAGCCTGTGTCCGCCAAATGAGCGTGCAGCAGTTCGAAGAGCAGCTCTGTTTCATCGGTTACCGATCGGCCTGAAAACGAAAATGCGTCCTCTTCAACGGAAAAGGACACGCTGGTACTGGTGCCGGCAAGGGCCCGTCTCAGCGCTTCCAGGTCCATGGCGCCAAGGCCCCCGAGGTTGACGACCCGCTGGGCCATTTCAGAAAGGCCGTCGTTTTCAGGGGTTTCACTGCGCCTGCCGTTTCCGAACCGGAGGGACCCCACCACCTCGTCCGCCCGGAAATCGGTCTTTTTCACAAAAAGCGTGACGCCGTTTTCAAAGAGCACGCGGGTTATGCCAAGATCTTCGATATCGACCCGTGACCGGACAGCGCCCGGTTCGGCAGGCCTTTCAAGATATGGAAAGGATATGGTTTCCGCTTCTTCCGGCTTTTGAACCGCCTGCTGCCGGCTTTGGTCGTAAACGGACAAAACCGTTGCTTCCGGCGTTTTTTTCCCATCTGTGTGCAGGTCGGCATTTCCCGTGACCATGACCAGGCGGTGATCGGGACGCCAGGCGTCCCTGAAGGCATCGTTGAGGGCGTCTCTTGTGGCCGCCTCGACGATCGGTCGCAGAAGGGCAAGCCTGCATTCCGCCAGAAGCAGCACCCGCTCCCGGGCCAGGTCGTTTAAAAACTGCCCGGCAATGCGCCTGCTCTCCCGGGTTGGCGCCGCTCTTGCCGCCCGCTCGAGCTGTGCGATATATTCACTTTTCACCCGCTCGACTTCCGAATTTGTGAACCCGTAGAGCACGGCTTTTCTCAGGGTTTTTTCAATTTCCCCGAGGGTCTCTTTCCATTTTTCCGGTGCGCTTTGGGCGTTAATGTCGGCTGCCCGGACGCTGTTGAAATAATATCCGGAACCCGCGCTGGCGCTGGTAAAGGGCGCCTCCGGGGTGTTCAGGAGGGCGTCCAGCCGGTGATTGACGATCTGGTTGGCCATCTGCTCCAGGAGGCGGTTTTTCCGGTATTCAAGGGTGTCTTTGGGTTGGTGCTGCCGGTTGATGACCACGATGGAGACGCGGGTGCTCCCGCTTTCGGGTTCATGGTGATAAAAAGGCTTCACCCCTTTGTGCTCAAAATCACCGAAATCCGGCACCGGCTTTTCCGGCGCCCGCGCCTGGATGCCCGAAAACCGGTTTTCTATGAGGGTTTCTGCAGTGTTTGTATCAAAATCGCCGACCATGACGATAATCATGTTCCCGGGGCGGTACCAGGTATTGTAAAAGGTTTTGATGAGGTCCCGGTCCGCCGCCTGGATGACCGCCCGGGTGCCTATGGGGAGGCGCTTTGTCACCCGGGTGCCGGGCACTTCAAAAGCCAGGGTTTCCTTGAACGTCCGGTAACCCGGCGAATCGCGGGTTCTTTTTTCCGCCAGGATCACGCCCCTTTCCCTGTTGACCTGTTCTTCGGGGATGAGCCCCCCTGCGGCATAGTCCCGGAGAACCAGCAGGGCTTCATTGATGCTGTCCGGGTTTCCATCGGGAAGGTCGATGTCGTAGACGGTTTGGTAAAACCCTGTTCGCGCATTGACGTCCGGCCCGAATTTCATGCCGATCCGCTGAAAGTATTTGACCAGTTCGCCCGGTTCGAAGTGCTCCGTCCCAAGAAACAGCATGTGTTCAAGAAAGTGTGCAATCCCCCGCTCATGGTCTTCTTCATGGAACGAGCCCACATTGACCCCCAAGTGCATGGAAACCCTGTCCTCAGGTCTTGCGTTTTCCTTCAGCACGTACCGGATGCCGTTTTCAAGAACCCCGAAAACAATGCCCGGGGAAGGATCGAGGTCCGATTCAATGTGCGGCCACGGCGCAAGAGGTGTATGCGCCGTGCTGGGGGCCGGTTTCGAACCCGCTTCAATGCTGCGTGTTTCTGCGGCGGAAAGCGCCGCTCCCTGAAGCCCCAGCAGTGCGGACAGCAGCAGACCGGCGGTCATTTTTGCAATTTTTTGAATTGTCATGGCAAATCCGTATGAATAATTATTATGAACCCGTAAAGTCCGTTTCAGACGGCTTCGTAAACGTTCAATATCTGCGTTGCGGGCAATCTTTGAAGAATCTCACGTACACATAAGTACTATCAATTCTTCAAAAATTGCTCGTGCCTTGATCTTGAACTTTTTTCTTTGCCGTTCCAAAGTGACTGTTTATGAATGCGTCAATTTCAGACATTAATCATGCCCTTAGTTAAGCGGGCCAATGAAGCAAAAAGTAATCTCTGCAGGCTTGACAGTCAAGCCCAACCTTTTTTGGTCGGCGAGTGCTTCTGAACCGTTTCAGTCGATCGGGTCGGGTATTTTTTCAGCTTTTTACCCAGAAACGCGGTATTTCGGCGATTATTTTATTCCTTGCGGGATCATGGGCCGTATGGTATTGAGCAAAACAAACAACAAAGCGTTTATCGGGGGTCGTCACTGCCCGTAAAGCCTTTGGATAATAACGGATACCGGCAGGTCAGCACCGGCGTTGCACAAAAAGGGTTCAGTGCGCTTCTGAAGGAATACCGATATAACGGGGTAAATGCGTATGCCAATGGAATATGTCCTTTTAATCCTGGGGTTCATTGTTTGTTTCCACATGTCCTGGAACATCGGCGCAAACGATGTGGCAAATTCCATGGCTGCAGCAGTCGGCGCAAAGGCCATCACCCTCCGGCAGGCCATTTATATCGCTGGAATTCTTGTTATTATCGGTGCCACCTTTATCGGGTCGCATGTTACCGATACAATCCGGGGCGGCATCGTATCCCCGAATGTATTTGAGGATTCCCGGATCGCAATGATCGGCGCGCTTTCGGCGCTGATTTCGGCGTCCCTCTGGATTTCTTTTGCCACATGGATGTCCATGCCGATTTCGACCACGCACTCTATTGTGGGGTCCATGGTGGGATTCGGGTTGGCAACGGGTGGGTTTGGCGTGATAAACTGGGGTGTGCTGGGAGCGGTTGTCGGCAGTTGGGTCATATCACCGGTTTTCAGCATGACAATCGCATTTGTCATGTTTAATTTCATAATAAAATATGTACTCATTCGCAGCGATGCCTTTGCCGCCGCCCTCAGGTTGTCTCCCTTGTTTATAGGTGCTGCCGTATTCGTGGTGGTCATGTCTTTCCTGTTCAAGACGCCCATGGGCACGGCTATGGCCGTCGGGGACATCACAGCGCTGCTGATTGCTTCGGTCATCGGTATTGCGGGCGGTTTTGGCGGGCGCGCACTTTTGGAAAGGCTTTTTGCCAGGGAGGGCGCCTCCCGTGATCCGGAAATGATATTTCGCACGATCCAGATTGGCACATCGTGTTATGTGGCACTCGCACTCGGTGCAAACGACGTGGCAAATGCCATCGGTCCACTGGCACTGATGTATTTTCTGGCGAGAACCGGGGAGGTGGCCGCACAGGTGCCCGTGCCGACGTATCTCCTTCTTTATGGGGGCGTAGGGATTGCCATCGGTATCGCCATGGGGGGGGCAAAGGTGATCCGGACAGTCGGGCAGCGGATTACCATGCTGACCAACTCCCGAGGGTATTGCGTCACTTTTGCGGCCGCGACAACCGTTTTATTGGCGTCGAAACTTGGGCTGCCGGTTTCTACCTCTCATGCGGCTGTAGGCGGCGTCATGGGCGTAGGGCTTGCGCGCGGGATCGAGGCGGTTAATTTTTCCATTGTTTTCAGAATCATGATATACTGGGTGTTAACCGTTCCCGTGGCGGCCCTGACAAGCATGGTGGTATTCAATTTGATTCAATTGTTTATATAAATTACCAGGAGGCGTTATGCGTATTCCGTTGTTGTCTCTGTTTACCCGTTCCCCTTTTGATGAGCTTCAGGAACATGCTGAAAAGGTCAAGGAGTGCGCCTGGGCTTTCCAGCAGGCCATTGAATGCTATGCGTCCTCGCGATGCGAGGTCTTTGAGGAACATCGGCAGCAGGTGATCCGCCTGGAGCACGAGGCCGATGACATTAAACGGAATATCCGCGGGCACCTGCCAAAAAACGTGATGCTGCCGGTGGAAAAATTTCAACTTTTCAGATATTTGCGGGAACAGGACAGCGTCCTGGATGCCGTTCAGGAGTCCCTGAACTGGCTTTCATACCGGCCGGACACCGGCATACCGGAGTCGCTTGAAAGGGATTTTTTTCTCCTTGTGGACGCGGTTGTGGAGCCGACCGAGGAGCTGAGCCGCATGGTCGGCGAGGCAAGGCTTTATTTCAAGAGCTTTTCGGAGAAGCAGCGCAACAAGGTAAAAGCGATCATCACCAACATGCGGCAGATGGAGCATGAGGCGGACCAGCGGGAATATGCCCTCCTGCGCAAGGTTTTTCAGCTTGAAGCCGACCCGGTAACGGTGATCCACATGATCAAGCTTGCCCAGATTATCGGGTCCATCGCGGACCACGCGGAGAATGCGGGGGATATGATGCGGGCAATGCTGGCCAGGTAATTGAAACCCCCGGTGGGAATTTTAGAAAAACGCCCATTTAAGGTAAAAAATAAAAACGCCCCAGGCGACAATACAGATCAGGTAAGAATACCAGTTGATGACCTTTCTGGCTTTTCCATGCCGGTCCACTCTGCCGACCCTGGATTTGCAGGAATGGCAGCGGGTGGCATCAACCGGCAGATTGATATGGCATTCCGGGCAACGCTTGACGATAAATTTTTCCTGCGGCTTATCGCCGGAACCATCCTTGAATAAACCCATTCCTTTTCTCCGGTACTCCAGGGCAAAGGGTTTCCATCAATTCATGAACTGCCGTGAAAACCTGTCCGATATTTTGATCTCGCTGTTTTCCCGCAGGACTGCCAGCCATTTATCAAATGTTTCCTGCCTTTTTATGTTGGCCAGGCGGGCCTTGACCTGTGTTTTTTGATCTGTAAATGCATCTTCTTCCGGGATCTTTTGATCGGCTATGGAAATGACGAAAAAACGGCCGTCAATATGAAGCGGTGATTCATGAATCCCCCCGGGTTCACGGATGCTGAAGGCAGCCCTTGTGAATTCATTTGCCCGGCCTATGCCGGGAACGGGGTCGTTCCGGGTGAAAAACCCGGTCGAGGCTGTTGCCTGGTCTGCTTCTTGGGCCGCCCCGGTAAACGACCCGGCCTTAAGGGCGTTTTCCAGAAAGGCATCGGCCGCCTGTTTTGCGGCTTTGATGCGTTTTTCCTTTTTCAGGTCATTTTTGACGTCCGATTCTACCGCTTCCAGCGGCGGGACCTCTGCACCCTTAATGTCAATAGGCTGCAGAATATAGTATTTTTCATTGATTTCAAGGATGTCGCTGATCTGCCCGATGGCCAGGTCAAATGCCTTGTCTGCAAATGATTGGGGGTTCCGTATGTTCTCAGGCCCCCGGGCCCGGGTGAAAAAACCGGTTGTTTTTACGTCATATCCAAATCGCTGTGCATTTTCCACCAGGTCATCACCGTCAAAGGATATGTCATACATTTCCATTGCCCGTGAATAGGCGATATTGCCTGCTTTTTGCCGGGCCACCACTTTTCTGATTTCATCTTCGACGTCTTCGATGGGAATGATGGATTCAGCCTGATAGTCTTCGAGGCGGATAACATGCCAGCCGAACCGGGTGCGAACGGGTTCACCGATTTCTCCGGGTAACAGGGAAAAAACCTTCTCTGAAAAGGGTGCTACCATGTCCTGTCTTGAGAAAGTGCCCAAATGCCCGCCTTCTTGACGGCTCGGGCAGTCGGAATAGGTGCGGGCCAGTTCCGCAAAATCTTCCCCTTCAACCGCTCTTTCATATAGTTCAACCGCTTTTTGCCTTTTTTCCTCAATTGTCCGGGAATCCGGGCTTTCCGGGACCCGGATCAGGATGTGGCTGGCCGTTGCGGTTTCCTCGGTTTTATAGGCGTCCTGGTTTCTTTGGTAATAGGCGGCGATTTCCTCATCAGAGACATTGGCTTCAGAAACAAAATTTTCCGGATAAAAGCCGACGAAACGCACTTGCCTCCTGGGGGGGATTTCATATTTCCCCTTGTTTTCCTCATAATAAGCCAGGATTTCATCCCCGGAGATTTCAATATCTTGAAAATCATCCGGCGAAAACGCCGCATATGCGACATCGATGCTTTTGTTTTCCCATTCAAACCAGGCGCGTGCTTCAGTTTCAGATACGTTTACGGCATTGGTGACAAAATTCTGTATCTGCCCTGCAAGCATCATTTCCTTCTGCAGGGTCTCAAATTGCCTGGGGGAAAGCCGGTGCTGCTGCAGCACCATGTTATATTTTTCCCGGTCAAAACGGCCGCCTGTCTGGAACGCAGGGGTGCGGGCAACGGCGTCTATGAGGGCATCGTCCGTCACGGTGAGCGATTTCTCATCCGCCACCTGCAAAAGCAGTTTCTTGTCAATCAGCGAATTGAGCGCCTGGCGTTCAATGTTCAGCATCCGCAGAAACTCGTCATCGATGGCGCCGCCGAACTGTCGGCGAACGTTGTCCATGATATCGGCATATGTGCGCTGAAATTCCTCAACAGTAACCGGTTCGCCGTTGACGGTGGCGATTTCGTCAGGACTGCGGCTGAGAAAAGAGCCTGCGCCCATAAATACGAAGGTCAATACAATCATCATCAGGACGAACTTCATGCCAAGTGACCGGGCGCTTCTCCGCATTGCATCGAGCATGTTCAATAACCCCTTGGGTGATTCTTAATAAATAATTGATAAAACTGTTGGTATCGAGCGTTTGCGTAAGGCAATTGCTGCCGGGAATATCAATTCTATGCGCATATACTATTAATTGTTACGGCCTGTTTTGTCAATCCTTTATGTGTCCCGTATCCAGGTCGGAGCCACCCCCCCCCAGGGGACAGACTTCCAGTCTGTCACCCGGGTCGCAGCCAACCCCCCCCAGGG
>SKZX01000328.1 GCA_007127175.1 Desulfobacterales bacterium | reverse complement strand
GTCCACTAAGTCCACCAAGTCCACAGTCCACCAAGTCCATTGCGTCCACCCCGTCCACCCCGCATTAACCGCAAAGCGCTCCCTATCTGATCTCTGCCTGCAAAACAGCCAAACTCGCCGTTTACTGGTCAGCCGCTTCGCTGTTCCCGGCATCCGACAGCGCTTCAAACGCTTTTCTGGCGGCATCCTGTTCTGCGGCTTTTTTGCTTTTTCCAAAACCCTCGGTCTGGATATCGCACACATCCAGCACGACATGAAAGGTTTTGTCATGGTCGGGGCCTTCGGCGCCGGCCACGGTATATTCCGGCACCTGGTGAAACCGGTTCTGGACCATTTCCTGGAGGAGGCTTTTGTAATCATAGAGGGGCGGGGTTTTTTCGAAGGTGTTGAAATGCTCGGAAAAGAGGCGCTCAATGACGTCAAAGGCCTTTCTGTACCCGCCGTCCAGGTAAACAGCAGCCATGAGGGCTTCAAAAGCATCGGCCAGTATGGATTTTTTCTTGCTCCCCTTGGACTTGCTCTCCCCTTTTCCCAGGTGCACAAAATCACCCAGATCAATACGCCTGGCAACCGCAGCCAGGCGGTTGGTGTTGACCAGGCTTGCCCGCATGCGGGAGAGCTCCCCTTCGTTCAGCGCCGGAAACCGGTCCATGAGGATGTGGCTGATGACCAGGTTCAAAACGGCATCGCCAAGAAATTCCAGTTTTTCATTGTCGTCCGTCTTTTTGGCCTGCTCGAAGGCATAGGACCGGTGGCAAAGGGCTGTTTCCAGCAGTTCCGCACGGGAGAAGCGGTAAAAAAGAGACGCTTCGAGCCTTGCTGTTGAATTGTCCATGGAAAGCGCGTTTTTGAGGTCTTTGAAAACCGCGTACGGCACGGACAGGTCGCCGCGGCCCGATCCCATCTCGATATCGGGGTTGATATCGCCGTGAAAATCCGTCCCGCCTGTGACCAGCAGCCCCTTTTTCCGGGCGGCTTCCACAAAAAAAACCGTCTGTTCATATGTCTGGCCGGGATAGTAGGCTTCGATCCCGCCCAGGCCAAGTGCGACAAGTGTTTCAAGGAGGCTTTCAAAACGGTTGTCGGAGGGATCTTTCAGGCCGTCTCCATCCCTTTCGGAAAGACGGGCTTCAGAAAGAAGCGCCGGGTGGGCCAGAACGGCAATGCCGCCCGCAGCCCGTATCAGGGATATGGCCTTTTCGGCGGGTATGCGGTATTTGTCGACATAAGCTGGCTTCCCCCTGCCCAGAAACCGGTCAAAAGCATCGTCGATGTCGGCTGCATAGCCGCTTATAACAAGGAATTCAGCAATATGGGGCCTTGCAAGCGCATCTATATCCTTGCCTGTCGCCGCGGCAACGGCGCCCATGGTTGCGGGAACCCCCATGGCGTTTAGTTTTTCAATGATCAGGGGGTTGCGGCCGGAACGGGCGGCGCGCTGGGCTTCCAGCATCCGGAGCAGTTCGGGGTGGTCGATGCGGATGCCATAGCCAAGGATATGAAGACTGGCCGTGTTGTCAAAAGGAGGGGGGTAGGCCGCGCTGATTTCGATGCCTTCAATGAATTCGATCGCATCGGGTATCCCGTGGCGGAGGGCTTGCCCAACCCCTGCAACCGTATCATGGTCGGTGATGGATATTGCAGAAAGACCTTTTTTTACGGCTTGTTCCAGTATTTCTGCCGGTTTGAGGCTCCCGTCCGAGGCGGTGGAATGAATGTGAAGATCGATTGTGCCGAAACTACAGTCCAAGGGCTTTCTCTTGGGCTTCCTCGCTGGTTTTGCAGTCGATGCACAAGGTGGTTACCGGCCGCGCTTTCAGCCGGGCAACGGAAATGTCGTCGCCGCACTTCTCGCAAATACCGAAAGACCCCTCGTCAATGCGCTCAAGGGCCCGTTTGACCTTTTTGATAAGCTTGTGCTCCCTGTCCCGTATTCTGAGCTCGAAGTTCCTGTCAGCCTCATATGCGGCCCGGTCGGTCGGGTCCGGAAAGTTCCCCTTGGAGTCATTCATTTCCAAAACCGTATCACCTGCCTGGTTGAGCAGCTCTTCAAGCCTTTTGGTAAGGAGTTCCTTGAAATAGTCAATATCTTTTTTTTTCATGAAAGCGACCCTCTCAACAGTTTTCTTTACCGAGTATACCGCCTGTAAACCGGATTAAACAGCAAAAATCCGGTTTGTTGCTGTTGCCCGTGGGTTTTGAGCATACTATTAAAATTGTTTTCAATAACACAATCAAAATTGAGTTGTAAAGAGGAAAAAACGATCTTCGTGACGAGAAAACAGAGCCCGGAACCGGTGTTCGCTCATGCTTGGCGGATTCCTGCTGTTTTTTAATCTCGCTCGTTTTCAAGCTTGAAGATTTTTCTGAATATATCGATGTACAAGGATTTGTCCCGGTGGGAGCCCGGGTTTTTGAGAAAAAGCATCGGGTCGTGCAGTGACTTGTTGACGATGGCCTCGATCATTTTGCCAAGAGATTCGATGTCTTCGCTTGACAGATGGTTCATGGCCTGGAGCGTTTTTGCCAGCTCCGCACCGGCGATGGCCTTGAGCTTGCCGCGGATCTCCTTTATGGTGGGCACCACGTCCAGGGCGTCATGCCAATGCCTGAAACGGATGACGCCCTCATCGATAATGCGCTCGGCTTTTACGGATTCACTCTGCCGGCTTGAAACGTTTTCGTCAATGACGCCCTGGAGGTCGTCAATATCATATACATAGGCGTTTTCAAGGCGGTTGATATTCGGGTCGATATCCCTTGGCACGGCGATATCGATGAAAAACAGGGGCCGGTTTCTTCTTTCGCGCATAATGGGCCGGACAAGGTCCTGGGTGATCACGTATCCCGGGGAGCCCGTGGAGCTGATAATGATATCGGCCCGGGCCAGGGAGGCGCCGATCTCTTCGAAGTGGATGGCTTGCCCTGAAAACCGGCGGGCCAGGTTGACGCCCGCTTCAAAGGTGCGGTTTGCCACGAACAGTCTTCCGGATGCGCGGTTCCGGTGAAGGTGCTCCACGGCGAGCTCCGCCATATCGCCCGCACCCACCAGCAGAACGGTTTTTCCGTCCAGCCGGCCGAAGATTTTTTTTGCCAGCTCGACCGCCGCGTAGCTGATGGATATGGCCCTGTCGCCGATGCCGGTTTCGCTTCTCACACGCTTGGCCGTTGAAAACGCCTTGTGCAGAAGCCGGTTTAAAACAACCCCGGTCGCCTTGTTTTCCACCGCCAGACGGTATGCGTCCTTTATCTGTCCCAGGATCTGGGGTTCACCCATGACCATGGAGTCCAGGCTGGCGGCCACGCGAAACACGTGGCGGACGGCCGCATCCCCGGAATAGACATACATTGCCGGTTTAAAACGGTGCGCCGGTATGGCTTTTGCCGCCGAAAGGCGGTCCACGATCGTTTGAACGGCCTGCTCCCTGAAGTGGGACGTGAAGAGGAATTCGACCCGGTTGCAGGTCGAAATGACCAGGATTTCCCTGATGGCTTTTGATTTTTTAAGCTCCGCCAGGGTGGTTTCGCTCTGCTCCGTTGAAAAGGCCAGACACTCGCGAAGTTCAACGGGCGCGGACACATGATTGATGCCGATGAGGTGGATTTCAGGAAGACCGCTCTGGTTTGATGTCATGGACAATTCGTTTCCGGATGCCGCCTTACCATCTCGTGAATTCATCGTGGTGGCCCTCCAAAAGGAAATTCACCCCCAGAAACGTGAACAGCATGACCGCAAAGCCGATAATCGCCAGGATGGCCGCACGGCTGCCCCGCCACCTGGCCATCAGCCGTTCGTGGAGCAGGGCTGCGTATATCAGCCAGGTGATCGCCGACCAGACCTCCTTGGGGTCCCAGCTCCAGAAGCGCCCCCAGACGGTGTGGGCATAGACGAACCCCGTAATCAGCCCGGCGGTAAGCGCCGAAAACCCGATGACGACGAACGTATACCCCGTAGAGTCCAGCATTTCCAGCGACGGCAGCCGTTTGAAAAAAAACCGGTGCTTCTTGCCCTTGATGTTGCGCTTCTGAATCAGGTACAGGGCGCCGGTGCCGGCCGCGAGCGACAGGGCGGCCATTCCCGTGAAGATGAGCACGACATGAACGATCAGCCACAAGCTGGCAAAAGACGTTTCGATCTCGACGGCCTTGTCCGGCACCATGAACGCCGCTGCCGAAAGAAGGGTAACCATTGGGGCTGCAAATACGCCCATCACCTTCAAGCGGGAGTGCAGCTTGAAGGCAAGAAAAACGGCCGCAAAGACCCAGGCGGCAAACAGCAGGGTTTCGTGGAGGTTCTGCACGGGAATGACCCCGGCGTGGATCGCCTTTACGCCGATGATCACCGTGTGTATGGCAAAGCCTGCGAGCATGAGGGCAAACCCCGCCCGCTGGTAGCCGTCTTTCTGGATAAAAAGAAAAGCCCCGTAGCATGCGGCACTGGTCAGGTAAAGACCGATGACCGGTATGAGCAGGTAAGTCATTCGCACCCCATCAAGGTATCGTAATCACAGTGGTCGCCAACAATGTCGCCCACCGTGTCTTTGAGCAGCCGGTTGATGTCGTTTGTCTTTTTTTCCCTGACCATCTCCAGGAGGCCCGCGTTGATCAGCGCCTCAAAAAGCGGCTTGTGTTCCTCCGGGGCATGCTGTGTGGCAAGGAGTTTTTTTCGAACGGCCCCCATGAGCCGGAGAAACTCGGTATATTCTTCCCCGAAGGTTTTTTCAAGGTTTTTTCTGAGGTGCTTTGCAAAGGCCGGGCTGTTTCCACAGGTCGATATGGCCAGCAAAAGGTCCCCCCGCTTAACGATTGCCGGAAGGATGAAATTGCAGGCATCGGGAACATCGGCGATGTTGCACAAGATGTTGCCGGTTTCAGCATCGCGGCTGATTTCCCGGTTTAACGTCTCGTCGTTGGTGGCCCCGATAACCAGGAAGCGGCCGGCCACATCGGCCGCTTCATAGGGCCGCCGGACCAGCGTCAGGGCCTTGTTGTCCATTGTTTCCAGTTCCTCGGAAAAGACCGGACTGATGACCGTTACCCTTGCGCCGCACTCGAGCAGGGTTTTCACCTTTCGGCAGGCCACGGCACCGCCGCCGACAACAAGGCAGTCCCGGTTCTTGATATCCAGGCAGACGGGATAATATTTCATTGTTTATGACCGTTCATTTGGAAAGCACCCCGTTTATCTTGTCATGGACCCACACCCGCAGCGTCTCCGGCTCCAGGTTTTCCACCTCGCCCCGGATGTTTTCCAGGGGGATCTCCGCCCTTGCCATGCTTTTGTGCCCCCCGGCGGACCCCACCTCGCCGAACAGCCTGCTCGCCAGCTTTCCGGCGTCCTTCTGCAGCCCGTCGTTTCTCAGGATGATGACCAGTCTGTCTTCATAAAGGCTGGACACAATGCTCCATGTCACGGTGTTGACCCGCATGAAAAAATCCCCGACAAGAACGCATATGTCCGGGTTTTCGACATTTCCAAAATGGATGAAGATCCGTGAGTCGTCCACCACCTTCTCTTCGATGGCCTTTTTGAAATAGTCCAGAAAGCCCATGCGCAAATCCACGTGTTCGATCCGGCGCGCCAGGTGGATGTTGGCGTGGCGAAACAAAAACTGGAACGCACGGATGTCCGCATTGGTGGCCATGCGCTCAAAGTTGCTGGTGTCGGTCTTGATGCCGTGCAAAAGGGCCGTGGCGATCCTCTCCGAAGGCTTTATTTTTGCGCTTTTCAGGTATTCGGTCATGATGGACGACGTGGCGCCGTAATTCGGCCGGATGTCCATAAACGGCGCCGTGCAGGCCCCGGGTTCGTGATGGTCGATGATCACGTTGTACACAAGGCCTTTGAAGCTTTCATTGTGGTCCGGCTGGGAGTCGAGGATGGCGATCTTGTTGTACAGGTGCACGTCGATCTTGCTGATGTGAATGAGGGTCACGTCAAAGAGCTGGATCATGGCCATGTTGTCCGGCCGGGTGATGGTATTGATGTTGGAAATATTGATCCGGGTGACCCTTCGCCACAGCAGGCGCTCCAGTGCCATGGCGCTTGCGATGGAGTCCGGGTCCGCATTGATCAGAATCAGAACGTGGTCCGCCCCTGAAAACTGATCGAGCAGTTCGTTCAACCTGTCTGCCGAGTTCGTGGCCAAACCGATACTTCCTTGTTTTTTGTATAAACCGGGCTTGACGGCTTCGCAAGCCTTGATCCTGGACTTTCTTCAAAGGCTTCTGATCTCTGCTTTTACGAGCCCATCAGGCTTTTGCACCATCTATAATATATAACATTGCAGACGGTTGCATATCAAACGGAATAACAATAAGCCATCTTTTCCGGTTTGTAAAACAACAAGCGGTTTTTTCTTGCAAAGACCGCCGTGGATCTGCTAATTTGAAAACCGCAAAATCTGAGGGTTTAAAAAGAGTTATGCAATAGGCAAAGCGCCACCCAGACTCTAATGGGCGGCGTTTTTTTTTGCCCTTCCTTGCGAGGCGCTTGAAAAGGCAGGCTTCTAAAGACAACTGGAAAAATATTATGCCGGACAAACTGATCGTCATCGACAATTACGACTCCTTTACCCACAACCTGGTCCAGATGTTCATGCTGTATGACCTGGAAATCCGGGTATATCGGTCGGACAAAATTTCCATTGAAGCCGTTGTCGGCCAACGCCCGGATTATATCCTCGTGAGCCCTGGCCCCAAGGATCCTGCCGGCGCCGGCATATCCGTCGACCTGGTCCGATGCGCTGCCGGAAAAATACCGCTTTTGGGCGTATGCCTGGGCATGCAGTGCATAAACGAGGCCTTTGGCGGAAAAACGGTAAAAGCACCGGTTCCCGTCCACGGCAAAACCAGCCGGGTTTTTCACGACCGCACAGGCGTGTTCTCAGGGCTTCCCAGCCCCTTTACCGCGGCCCGCTATCATTCCCTCGCGGTGGATGCAGAAGGTACCGGGCTAACGGTCAATGCGCGCACCGAAGACGGGGTGATCATGGGCCTGTGGCATCCGGAGCGCCGCCTTTACGGCGTTCAGTTTCACCCGGAAAGCTTCATGACAGAGTTCGGTTTCGACCTGGTGGAAAACTTTCTGAACGGCCGTGGGCAGCGGTCCACTGTGTCCACAAAGTCCACCCAGTCCACTAAGTCCACCGTCTTTTCCTCTGCTCCCCCCAACCCAAATCATTGCCCGGAACCGCCCCATGGCTGCCATACCTGACCTTACCCGACACACCGGCGCCATCCAGCGGATTCACACGGCGCCCTTTCCGGGAGACCTGCCTTTCATGGACATCGCCGCGAAATTCGCCGGCCTTGCGGGCACCGTGGTCCTGATGAGCGGCGGGGACCTGGATTGCGCCCGCTACCACATTCTTGCGGTGAACCCCTGGCTGGTTCTTAAAAGCCGCGCGACAGAAAGCATCTTTTCCTTTCCGGGTGAAAACCAGCAGGCCGATCTGGTTGTCCAAACCGACCCCCTGGACGTCCTGAAAGCCCTTGTCTCCCAATACAGCCTGGCGCCCACCAGTGTTTCAGGCGGCCGAACCGGCAACGGCCTTCCAGGCCCCGTTGCCGCAGGCCTGTTCGGGTATCTCTCCTATGATCTCAAGGGTTTCATCGAAGCGCTGCCCCGGACATGCATCGACGACCTCGGGCTGCCGCTGCTCTGCATGTACGCGCCATCGGCCATACTGGTCGAAGACAAAACAACCGGGGAAAGGCGCCTTCACATCCCCGTGCGGGAAAAAAACGGTCGCAGCTCTTTTCAGGCCGATCATGACGCTTTTTTCAACTGCCTGAACGCGCCGGCAGGTCCTGACGCTTCGGCGGCCACGCCGGCCGGGTCATCCCCGCCAGTCAAATCACCCCTGGCATCGAATAATGAGTCGCCGTCCTCTTCAACCGGCCGTGATCCTTTTTCAGGTCCCGGTTTTACAACGGACGCCAGGGGTTTTGCCTCGTCGTTTTCCCGCGACGCCTACATGGCTGCTGTCAAGAAAGTCAAGGACTACATCGTTTCCGGGCATATTTACCAGGTCAACCTGTCCCAGCGCTTTGAAGGGGCGTTCTACGGGTCGCCTTTTGCCATGTTCAAAACGCTTTTTGAAAAGGCCCCGGCGCCCTTTTACGCCTACGTGAACGCAGGCGATCACCGGATTGTCTCCACTTCCCCGGAGCGGTTTGTTCAAAGAACCGGCCGGCGCGTTGAGACCCGTCCCATCAAGGGGACCCGTCCCCGGGGCAATACCGAAGAGCGTGACCGGGCCAACGCGGAAGCCCTGCTTCAGAGCAGAAAGGACGACGCGGAGTTGTCCATGATCGTGGACCTGCTGCGAAACGACCTGGGCCGGGTCTGCGAAGGCGGGAGTGTCCGGGTGGCCGATCACCGGCGCCTGGAGGCTTACAGAAATGTTTTTCACCTGGTTTCGGTCATTGAAGGGACACTCATGGCAGGAAAGGACAGCGTTGACCTGGTCCGGGCGGCCTTTCCGGGCGGCTCCATCACCGGCTGCCCCCGCATACGCGCTATGGAGATCATCGATGAACTGGAGCCCTGCCGCCGGCATATCTACACCGGGTCTATCGGTTACATCGGGTTTCACGACACCATGGACCTCTC
>SKZX01000031.1 GCA_007127175.1 Desulfobacterales bacterium | reverse complement strand
TTATGGTTGCATTGGGGTCCTGAAGGGACGGCATTGAATATGTGTCGTCCCTTCAGGACTCTGGTGTTATTGCGGTATTCATTACCGGTGGTTGAAACCACCGGCTATATTATGTATCCCCTCCGGGGATGAAACCCGTTCCATCCCCCGGTTTGCCTCCCCTTCGGGGATGACACCCGTTCCATCCCCCGGTTTGCTCCCCTCCGGGGATGACACCCGTTCCATCCCCCGGTTTGAACCCCCTCCAGGGGACAGACTTCCAGTCTGTCTCCCGGGTCGGTGCCGACACCCACCCCGGCAGGGGTGACATCGTATAGCCGGTGGTTTCAACCACCGGAAATGGTGTAATTTATGGTTGCATTGGGGTCCTGAAGGGACGGCATTGAATATGTGTCGTCCCTTCAGGACTCTGGTGTTATTGCGGTATTCAATACCGGTGGTTGAAACCACCGGCTATATTATGTATCCCCTCCGGGGATGACACCCGTTCCATCCCCCGGTTTGCTCTCCTCCGGGGATGACACCCATTCCATCCCCCGGTTTGAACCCCCTCCAGGGGACAGACTTCCAGTCTGTCTCCCGTGGCGGAGCGAATATCCCATAGGGACAAAGCACCTTCAGCCTCACGGGTTAAATTGATCGTGCTTATGCATACGTGAGCTTCTTCGGACGTATGGAGGTTCAAGGGCCGACCCCGATACCGACCCCGACCCCGGGAAAATCTGATGTCGGATACGCAGATGGCTATAAAAATGACCAATTCCGTGTTTTGGCGGGTTGGTGCTGCTCACGGCAACAATTGCAGGGGGTTGCTGATAGCTCTTGGCGAAGCGGACGCCGGCGCCCTGTGGCCCTGCCGTTTATCACAGGGCGCAAGGGAGCGAGCTTAGAGATATCAGCGTTCTCCTGCAGTTGCCGGAGCAGCACCAACCCGCCAAAACACGGAATTGTCCTTATGCGCCGGGCATCTACCGGGCTCATTTCGAAGCCGTTATAAAATGACTAATTTCAAAACGCCTGTGGGTGTTGTCGGAGCAACATTGGGGGGACTTGGTGACAGCTCATGGTGAAGATACGCCAGGCACCCTGCATTGGTTTTGATTGCAGGGTGCGGCGTATCGAGCCATAGAGCTGGCCCAAGGCCTCACAGTTGATACGGCAACACCTGCAGGTCTTTTGAAATCATCCTTATATGTTTTAGAAAGGATGGCAGGTGGTGGTGAAAGATCTGTAATACGCCGCTTCTTCGTGGCGGCCCCGTTTTTCGCATCCATTGGCGTAAATCGCACACTTCTGCTTTAAAACGCCGATGGCGGCCGCGCGCTGGTCAGGTTTCAGGAGGCCGGACGCGAGGATTTTCTGTATGGCGCGGATGCGGTACCTGTCAAGGCCGGGCAGGGCGGACAACTGGTCGGCATGCCCGCCGCGCCTGACCACCAGCGGCGTTTCAATAAGGCCCACGGGATGCCGGCAGGTCACCCGCAGCCACAGGTCGTAGTCTTCGCAGGCCGGTAATTCAGGGTCGAACAGGCCGGTTTCATCAAGCAAACGGCGCCTGAGCATGACGGCGGAGGGGCTGATCAGGCAGAGGTCAAGGGAAGGGATGAAGATGTCGCCGGAGCGTTTTTTGTGTCTTTCTCCGGGATTGACCCGGCGGCCCCGGCGGATCCAGATTTCCCCGGTCTGGCAGATGAGGGCTTCCGGGTTTTCCGAAAACCAGGCGGTTTGAGCGGAAAGTTTGCCGGGCAGCCAGTAATCGTCGGAGTCCAGGAACGCGACCAGCTCGCCATGGGAAGCGCGGATGGCCCGGTTTCTTGCCCGGCTGACCCCGGCGTTTTCCCGGCGGATGACCGTGAGGACCCCCTGGTATCGGTCCAGGATGCCGGGCGTTTCATCGGTTGAGCCGTCATCCACAACGATCAGGTCGAAATTCCGGTAATCCTGGGCGAGCACCGAGTCAATGGCCTCGGAAAGCGTCCGGGCGCGGTTATAAGCGGGGATAATGACCGATACCAGGGGGTCGGGGTTCATGGCCGGACCACGTGCGCCGGGTTTACTTGAAAGGGATCACCAGGTGATACACCCCTTCTTCAAGGGTGGCCTTCACCTCGGTGTCGCCTTTTTCAAACACCCGCATCATTGGCTTGTTGGCAGGCAGCACATCCGCGGTGAACCCCTGGAGGCCGCGTTCCTTGGCCAGGCGGATGAGCATCTTGTACATGTACGTGGCAATGCCGTACCCCTGGTATTCCTCGTCGACGATGAATGCCACGTCGCCTTGGGGTTTGTCCGCGTACTTCACGTAACGGGCTTCCCCAATGATCCGGCCTTTCCGGGCTTCGTCCACGACCGCCACGATGGACATGGTGTCCCGGTAGTCGACATTGACGTATTCCTGCATCCGGGAATGGGGCATGGCTTTTTTGTGAGTAAAGTACCGGTAATACACGGCTTCATCCGAAAACCGGTAGAACAGCCGGCGCATTTCCTCCTCGTCCGAGGGCTTGATGGGGCGGAAGCGGATGACGGCGTCCTTGATTCGCTGCCGCGTTTCAACGTCCGAGGGGTAGAGGTGAGCGCTTTCGGCAAGGAATATCTGGTCCTTGTAGATGATGTTCATTTCTTTGGCGTCTTCAACCAGCTTCGCCCGGTCGTCCGGGTGCGCGATTTCAATGAGCGCCTGGGCTCTTTCCCGTATGGTGCGGCCGTTGAGGTTGGCAACCCCGAATTCCGACACGACCAGGTCGACCGATTCCCTGATGCTGAACTGGTTTGGAAATTCTTCTATGGAAATCCGTATATTGGGCTGCCCTCTGAGGTTTCGGCTGGGCAGCGCCAGTATGGAATAGCCCCCTTCGGATATTTCCGAGCCGTTGAAAAAGTCGATGACCATGGCCGGATCGGTGGTGACATTCCCCTTGCTCGTGTGCAGGGCTACCCTGCCGGTCAAGTCGACTTTTCTGCAGGGGACGATGGACACGAAACCGGGGTTCCGGCCGATGCGCATGGGGTTGAACACCTTGTCGAGCCCCTGGAATTCCACGAGGTGATTCTGGTGAAGCCATTTCAACAGTTCCGGGGTTCCCACGGCATAAGAGGTCAGGGACTTGTTGGGAAAATGTTCCTTTGCGCGGTTGGTCACCGCCCCGCATTTCACAAGGTCCATGAGCGCATCGGTAAAAACCGGCGTGTGAATCCCCAGGTCCTTTTTCTGCTGCAGATGTTTTCCCAGGGCTTCAAACAGCGGGTCGATGGAAAAGGCGATGCAACTGCCGTTATTGATCACCGAGGCGACATTTTTTGCGATTTTGTCAAAAACGTCGTCCACGGGCCATCGATCAAAGCAGATGGGCTTTTCCCGGGCCTCTATGAGAAAATCGAAGGAATCGATGGGGACGAATGTGTTTCCGGTGGTAACCGGCATGTCCGGGTTGACCTCACCGATGACGAGGGACGCCTGGTTGATGGCGAGATGGGCTACGTCCACGGCGATGCCCAGGCTGGCGTACCCCTCGCTATTGGGGGGCGTTATCTGTACGAAGGCCACGTCAAAGGGGATGCGCTCCGACGCGATCAACTGGGTCAGCCGGGAGAAACGGCTGGGGATGAGGTCCACGCGTCCGGATGAAATCGAATCCTGTGCCACCCCGCCGGAGTAAAAGGTTTTGAGCCTGTATTTCTGGGCGTGCAGCGTTTCCGGCGATATGGCTTCGCCAAAGGATATCAGTTGGAACAGCTCCAGGTCCTGGAGGTTTCCGGCGGTTGACGCCATGAGGCGCTTGACGAGCGTCAAAGGCTCGGCTGTCCCGGTGCCCAGAAATATGTGCATGCCCGGTTCGATTTTTTTCAGCACCGCTTCAGGCGTTACGATTTTCTTTTTCCATTCTTGCATATTGATATGTGTTCCCCAAAAAAGGTGTTATCGGGTAGCCGCCTGTCCGGGTTCCCCGATGAACGCGTTGTTATCCGTAAACGATTCCCGCATAACCGACAAAGGTGCTGCCGGGATTTCTTTCGTAGCTGGAAGCGTACCCCAGAAGCCCGGCATTTTTTGCACCCAGGGCCTTTGCCGCGGCAATGGCCGCCGCCGTCGCACCCGGGCAGCAGGCATTGTGATTGAGAAGGGCTTCTTCTATAACCCCTTCGGGATCCATTGCAAGCATTTTTTCAATAATGCGGCGGTCGTTTGTGTCCCTGACCCACTCATAGGCGCTTTGCCCGCTTCCTGCAGGCGTAAAGCCGAAATTGGCCCCGTAATGCGTCAGGTCCGTCGATCCGATAACGATCAGATTCAGGCCGAGGCGCTCAGCCTCTTTAACAACGGTTTTGGCTATTTCAAGCGCCTCGGGACCGGCGGGAGGGCCGATGGTCAGCACTTTTGCGCCGTCGAAAAAGTACTTGACCAAGGGCATCTGAAGTTCGATGGTGTTTTCAGGGGCAAACCGGTCAGGGGTTTCCACCTGGAAAGGATGCTTTGAGGTCAGGCTTTCTCCCAGTTCCGCTGCGACTTCGATGGTTCCCAAAGGCGTTCCCCAGGCCCCTTCCTTCATGATGACCGGGTGCATTCCGGGCGGCATGTGCATGCCGAAGATAACGATGACATCAATGTTTTTTGATTCGGCGCCCTTTGAAAGGGCGGCAAAGACGCTGCATGCAAGCTCGCCGGAAAACGACCAGCCCGCGTGGGGAACAATGCCGGCGGTTATTTCCCCTTCAAGCCGGGAAATGAAGCGCTTCTGCTTTAAAAACGATTCGATCTCCCGTTTGCATTCACTGGCACTGTCCGGGTACCAGCTTCCGGCGAAAACGGGTTTACGGACTTTCATGGCTTCACCCCTTTTTCCGGATTGCGGTTGTGATTTGGCGGTTTTTTGGCCGCGTGGTCATGTAAATTGTTTGTATACCCGCTCGAACCCCGGGAGGGCGTCGGCAATGGTCCGGTCGTCAACGCAGTAGCTCAGCCGGAAATACCCGGGGGCGCCGAAACCGCTTCCGGGGACGGCCAGTATCCGCTCCTCCTGCAGCGCCCTGACGAATACGACCTCGTCGGCGACGGGTGACGCCGGAAACAGGTAGAACGCCCCAGCGGGCCGCACAAACCGGTAGCCCGCGTCTGCCAGACCGTTGCAGAGCAGGTCTCTTTTGCGGGCATATTCGGCAACATCGACATGCACCCCCTGGAGGCCGCCGACAACGCGCTGCATCAGGGCCGGGGCATTGACAAACCCCAGTATCCGGTTGGCCAGGGCCATTGCCTGGACAAGCATCGGTTTGTCATGGGCATCCGGGCACACGGCCACATAGCCGATCCGCTCGCCGGGAATCGACAGGTCTTTTGAATATGATGTGGCGATGATGCTGTTGTTGAAGCACTTCAACACGGACGGCACAGTGATCCCGTCATAGGTGATTTTCCGGTAGGGTTCATCCGATACCATGTATATGACAGTGCCGTATTTATTGCTTTTTTCGCGCAGCAGGTCCCCCAGCGTGACAAGGTCCGCTTCCGGGTAGACCTGCCCCGTCGGGTTGTTGGGCGAGTTGATGAGCACAGCTTTGGTCTTCGGTGTGATCGCCCGTTCAATGGCGTCGATATCCAGGTTGAAGTCGTCTTTTGTTTTTACCGGGACAAGCTTGCCGCCGTGGTTGTCCGCATAAAAACCGTATTCAACGAAATACGGCGCCGGTGTGATGACTTCATCCCCGGGGTTCAGGATGGCCTTTAAAATGATGTTGAGACCCCCTGCGGCGCCGCAGGTCATGATCACATCATCCTCGCCGGGGGTTAGCCCCTGTTCCCGTGCCACAAGCTCCGCCACTGCCTTCCGGACATGGGCATACCCGGTGTTCGGCATGTAAGCGTGTACACCGGGGGTTTCGTTGTCAACGATCGATTTGAGATAGCGCCTGAATTCGCCGGGGGGATCAAGGCTCGGGTTGCCCAGGGAAAAATCGTATACGTTGTCCTTCCCGTGTATCGATTTCAGGCGGGCGCCTTCTTCGAACATTTTTCGTATCCACGAGGAAGACTCGATAAAACCCGCCATTTTGGTTGCGATGCTCATATGCGCTCCGGCGTTTTCGGGTGCTGAGATGCCGTGTGTCGGCCTTTACACGGATTCGACGGATTTCACTTCCGGCAGTTCCTGTTTCAGGATGCGCTCGATCCCGTTTTTCAGTGTCATCTGGGACATGGGGCATCCTGCGCATGCGCCCTGCAGGCGCACTTTGACCACGCCGCCGTCGATTTCCACCAACTCCACATCCCCCCCGTCAGCCTGCAGTGCAGGGCGAATTTTATTGATAACGCTTTGTACCTGTTCTTTTTCCATGACGTGCTCCTTATTTGGTATTTATAAAAAAAATCGCAGCCGTTATCGTCTCACCGCAGCCGGCTAAACGGATAAATAGATGCAAAAAAATCAAGCAACAAAAATGCTTCCTGAATATAAGTCATATATCGCTGATATGCAAATATTAAAAGGGAAAACCGGGTTCAGCCGCCTGCCGTTTTTCGTAGAATTCCTTTTTAAAGGACGAAAAGGCGTCATTTTCGATGGCGGCGCGCAGTCCCGCCATCAGGCGGGTGTAATGCCAGAGGTTGTGGAGCGTGTTCAGCCGGTAAGCCAGCAGCTCCCGGCAGCGGTAGAGGTGGTGAAGGTATGCGCGGCTGTAGTTCAGGCAGGCGTGGCACCCGCAGGTTTCGTCGACCGGTCGGGTATCGGTCCTAAAGCGGGCGTTGCTGATGTTGATGGTCCCGGAAGGGGTGAAAAGCTGGCCGTTTCGGGCATTTCGGGTGGGCATGACACAGTCGAACATGTCCGCCCCGAAGCCCACCATCTCAACGATGTCGGCAGGCGTGCCGACCCCCATGACATACCGGGGTTTGGCGGGCGGCAGAAGGGCAAGGGCGCATTCACCCATCTCGTACATGAGCTCCTTGGGTTCCCCGACGCTCAACCCCCCCACGGCATAGCCGGGAAAATCCAGATCCATGAGCGCTTCGGCCGAACGCTTGCGCAAATCCGCGTACATGCCGCCCTGAACGATGGCGAAAAGGGCATTATGATCAGCATCCAGGGCATTTTTGCGTTCCATGCACCGCCTGGCCCACCGGCTGGTCAGGGCCAGGGCGTCTTCAGTCGTTTTGTGATCGGACGGGTAGGCGATACACTGGTCCAGGCACATCATGATGTCCGAGTTCAGGCAGGCCTGGATGTCAACGGTATTTTCAGGCGTTAAAAGGTGCCTGGAACCGTCAATGTGCGAAGAAAAAGCATATCCTTCCTCCGTTATTTTTGACATGCCGGCCAGGGAGAAGACCTGGAACCCGCCGGAATCCGTCAGGATGGGCAGGGACCAGTTCATGAACCCGTGCAGGCCTCCGAAAAGGGCAATAATTTCCGTGCCGGGCCGCAGGTACAGGTGGTAGGTGTTGCCAAGGACGATTTGTACGCCGGTCTGTAAAAGCTCGTCCGGCGTGATCCCCTTTACCGTTCCCAGCGTCCCCACGGGCATGAAGACCGGGGTTTTGATTTCCCCGCGGTCGGTGGTCAGGACGCCCGTGCGCGCTTCCGATTCCGTCGATTCTCCGGTAACTCTGAATTTCATGAGTGTCTGCCTGATGCGCCTTTTGCAGGGCTACCCGATGAGCATGGCATCCCCGTAACTGAAAAACCGGTATTTTTCACTGATTGCAGTCTGGTATGCCGCAAGAATCGCCTCTTTACCCGCAAACGCGGACACCAGCATCAGCAGGGTCGATTTGGGGAGATGGAAATTGGTGATCATTTTATCCACGGCTTTGAACCGGTAGCCCGGGTAGATGAAGAGGTCGCAGGACCCTGACCCGGCGGTGATGGCCCCGTTTTCACCTGCTAGGTACTCCAGGGTCCGGACCGACGTGGTCCCGACGGCCACAATGCGGCGGCCTTCAGCTTTGGCGGCGTTTATCCGGTCGGCGGTGGTTTCGTCAACGCTGTATCGCTCCGTATGAATCCGGTGTCTGCGGATATCGTCTTCGCGCACCGGCATGAAGGTGCCGTAGCTCACGTGAAGGGTCAGGGCATGGATTTCAAGGCCTTTTTGCCGGAGTGCGTCAATCAGGTCCCTGGTGAAGTGAAGCCCGGCCGTGGGGGCTGCGACCGCGCCGTTTTTTGCGGCATACACGGTCTGGTAGGCGGATTTGTCTTCTTCCCCATCGCCGTTTCCATCGGCCCGGTCGATGTAGGGCGGCAGAGGCGTCCTGCCCTGCTTTTCGAGGGCTTTTTCAAAGGGTTCCGGAGATGAAAACACGACCGTATGCACACCCTCGCCCTGGTGTTTGGCAACGTGGGCCTCAAGCCCGCCTTCAAATTCGATAACAGTGCCTGTCCGCGGTTTTTTGGAGGCTTTTACAAGACATTGGCATTCAAAAACATACCGGTCGCCCTGTTTTTCTCCCTTGCCCCCGGCATAATCGATGAGCAGCACCTCGGCTTTGCCGCCCGTTGTTTTCCGTCCCATAAGACGCCCGGGGATCACGCGTGTGTCATTGACCACCAGGACGTCCGACGGGGAAAGGAGATCCAGGATATCGGAGAACCGGTGGTGGGAGACGCGGCCTGTCCGCCGGTCCAAAGCCAGCAGGCGCGAGCCCTTTCGGTCCGCAACCGGGTGCTGGGCGATGAGCCCGGCCGG
>SKZX01000034.1 GCA_007127175.1 Desulfobacterales bacterium | reverse complement strand
TTAAAATAAATCTGTCCCCTTTTTTTTTTTTTTTTTATTCGGTTCATTCGTTTCCAGAACCACCCATAATAAGAGAAGGGGTATTCAAAAGGCTTTCCGGAAAAGGATTCAATCTGTTTTTCGCTCCATTCCCGGACGGCATTTTCTGATGCATGCAGTAACTGGTCGCTGCTGGCTGGGCCGCCATAATATTTTTCCAATTCCCGGACCATGTCGGTTTCAGCTATCCCACCGGACTTGCGGAGCATTTCCCGTGTCCCGGCTGAGAACAGCGCATGCCGGTGAACCGGTTCAAACCGGCGCCATAAAGAACCATCAACCGTTTGCCCATCGGGACTCAACACGTAAAAAGGCGCATCACCCGATACCGCCGCCGGTTTGAATACCGACAGGCACGGCGCGGAGGTGCCGGTGAGCAGGTGCAGGCTGCGGCCTTTTTCCAGAAGGCTGATCATTGATCCGCAGGTCTGGCTTCGCCTTACAGGGCCTGCCGCATGCATGCAGATATCGGCGTTGGAGCCGGAGGCCGGCGTTCCGGCCGGATCCTGGTGGGTTCGCAAAACAGCCATTGCCCCGGGAAGCGCTGCTTCCACGCCTGTTTCCGGGATAACCCGGATGGCGCACTGAGCGGTCTCTATGCGTTTCCGGGACCGGGCGAAAAAAGGCATCAGAGGCGCCTCAAAGGCCGCCTGAAAGTCCAGCGGCCCCTTTCCTTTAAAACAGCCCTTGCTTCTTGCAAAATCTTCGATGCCGGCCGATGCCATGTCATAGCCGGTGCCGATGGTGAGACAGTTGGAGATGGCGGCAAAATCCGACACCTTTTTTGCCGCCCAGTGCCGGCCGGCGGTTTCAAGTACCCATGCGTTTTCGGCGTCGGCGATGATGAAGCTGTTGTCGTAGCGGAACTTCTTGTCCCTGAACCCGCAGACGCCGCCTTGCCCATAGGTTTCGAGCAAAGAGGTGATCACGTGCAGGGCATGCGTTGCGTTATCGCCTCTTTCCAGGCCCAGCCGGAGCAGGTCCATGCCGATAAGGCCATCTGTTTTTTCCATCACCCGCGTAAAGACCGCCTCGTTGCCGATCACCACCCCCCGGTCGTTGGCCCCCATTTCAGCCCCCCAGATCCATGAGGGTTTGCTGAGCAGAACGCCGTGGCGGTTTTGCGTCTGGTCAATGGTAATATAAGTGGCGGCCAGTTTTTTCCGGCTGTCACCTGAAACAGGCGGCATGCGCACCACCAGTTGGGGCTCACCGGGTTCACGGTCGCTGTTTTTACCGAAAAGCACCCGGTTGTTTTGACGGACGACAAAGGTATCGCACATTGGGATCACGCCTTTTTGGGTTTATGGGGGGTATTGTGGCCTTGGTGGACTGGGTGGACCTAATGGACAAGGTGGACTTAATGGACTTAATGGACAGTTGTCCCGGCGCAGGTTGCAGCCGAAGCAGCACGGCCTCAAAGCTGTTGTCCACCAAGTCCACCAAGTCCACCAAGTCCATTAAGTCCACCAAGTCCACCCTGTCCACCAGGTCCTCTCAGCCCCCTCTATCACCGTTTAATTTTCCCCGGCAGAATAAAATTATACCGTCTCCGCCGCAGCCGGGTGCAAATAAACCGGTCAGCCCGCCGAAGCCTTAAAAGCAAAGCCCACATAAATGCATCACTTTTATAGTAGCCGTCCACCTCGCTGCGCGTCAATGGATCAACAGGGGGGCCAACAGTGGGGGCAACGGGCGGGGTCAATGCAAAATTCTCCACCTTTTCATTGATTACGGCGATAGCCGCATCAATCATATCCTGACGGCCTTCCTTGTGAAAGTTGGCGGCCAGGTCGATCAGCACCTGCCGGGTATCGTAATACCTGTCCAGGATTTCATGTAAAAATTGCCACTTGACCAGCCATACCAGACCAGGCGGGATGCTTTTCAGAAAAACCCGGACATCGAGTTGTTCGGTGCCGTTTACGCGGAAAAGCGGCGTGGTGACATCAAAATACAGGGGGTCATCAAGCGGTAACCCGGTGTCTGTAAAACACCAGTTGGATATCTGGCCGTCAATGCCGATTGACAAGTTGGAACCGTCCCGGTTTTTGCGACCGACTGCGAGAATACGGTCCGCAACTATGGACACCATTTCCGTGATGTAACGGGCTCCATGCTGCTTCAGCCGTATATTTCCGATGCTATCCCTTTCAAGGCGCGGCTGGGCCACGTACACGATATGCTCACCGAAGCGGTTTTCAAGCCTGTGGGTCCTATGTTCGAGCACCCGTATGCCGCAGTCTTCTTCCAGGTGCCGGCAGTAATTGCCGACGATGCGCCGGTATTCCTCTGCGGCGTCCCGGTTTGGGAACGGCGGCATCCGTTTGAACGCCACATCCGGCATCTCAGCGATGCAAAAAGACGATGATATTTCACCGTATCCCAGGATGATGGGCTTGATGCCGCTTTTTTCAGGATACGCCGGGTCGAGCCGGTCCTCGAAATCGGCCAGAAGTGTCTCGTCGATGGGTATCATTTGCTGCACCGTAAATGACAGGTGACAAAAAATCAGGCATTGATGAATTGCCGCGCAATGGAAAACGCCTTGTGGAGGCGTTTGAGTATTTCTCCGGCTGTCTCCTTATCCGTTACCAGGGGCGGAAGGAACTGCAGGACCGAGGTGTCGTTGCCGGCATATATGCACAGCAGGCCGGCATCGTAGCACGCCTTGGACATCAGCGGCCCAAAATCGGGACCGGTGGTCTGGATCCCGCACATGAGCCCTTTCTGCCGGAACCCGGCAAACAGCTCGGGGAAATCCCCGGCAATTTCTGCCATGCCCCGGCCGAACAGGTCCGCCAGCCGGTTCACGTTTTCCAGGAAAGCCGGTGACGCGGAAATCTCTATGACCCTGATGGCCACCGCGCACCCGATATCCGCCCCGCCGGTGGTGGACACGTGTATGAAGGGGTCGTCATGAAAGACCGATTCCAGTTCCTTCCGGATAATGGTGGCCGTAACCGGGTAGATCCCGCCGCCAAGCCCCTTGGCGGAAACGATCATGTCCGGGACGATGCCGTAGTGCTCGATTCCCCAGAACCGCCCCGTTCGTCCCAGGCCGGCCTGCACCTCGTCGATGATCAGAAGGGCTCCGTTTTTTTCGCAGCACTGTTTCACCTTCTGATAATAATTCTCCATGGGCATGGGCATGCCGAGGGTGGCGGGAATCGTTTCCAGCACGACGGCCGCGGTATTCTTGTCCACGGCAGCCTCAAGTGCTGCCGCGTTGTTGAACGGCACCTGCAAAAAATCGGATGAACCAGAAAGAAAGGGCGCTTTGAATTTCGGGTCGCCTGCGGCAAGTGCCAGCCCCGTATGGCCGTGATACCCGCCTTCCGCCGATATTACGCCTTTTCTGCCGGTGGCTTTTCGGGCGATTTTAATGGCCGTGTCTATGGCTTCCCCCCCGCTGACCCCGAAGATGACGCAATCGAGATCTCCGGGTGAAACCCCTGCCAGGGCTTCGGCAAGTTCAGCTTTCTCCCTGCTTACAAAATGATGGTTGCCGATGTCCAGGCGCCCGCATGCGTCGATCAGGGCGGAAATGATTTCCGGGTGACGGTGCCCCAGGTTGTAGACGCCGCCGTTGCAGTGGCAGTCGATCAGGCGCTTATCACCGTCAATGTCCCATATGTAGGGGCCTTCCCGCCGGCCAAAGACAAGGGGTATGCCGGCGTTCAGAAAAAATGCGGCTTTCCCGGATGATACGTGCCGGGAAAATCGGTCAAAAACCAGTTGTTTGGTCTTGCTCAAAGGCGGGGATGGCATTTTTCACCTCCAATCGGGTTTATATCGCAATATGAAAGAATTGTACAATAGTGTCCATCCAGAGATGAGAAAATTTGTTCAAGTTCAAGGACGGCGAAAATTTTAACCGCAGGAATACTCAACGTATTTTGAGGATTTAAATTTGAGCCGGACGCAGAAATTGGCCAAATTAGCCATTTCTGGATGGACACACACGCACTTAAACTTATCCTGGTGCCGGCTCCCCCAATGCATCCGTTTGTATGGACCGGGTTTCAATTAGACCGCATCATCAATTACCCAGACAAGCGGATAAGACGAAGACTGTTATGAGATGGGTGATATCGGATTTTCTTCGGTTTCTGACAGGCCGTACTGGTACCGCAGCGGGGCAGCTTTCAGGCCCGCCATTTTTTTGCCAAACCCTGCCCACGGTTTTATACTTACATCAAATCAACCAAACCCTGTTTTTTCGTTCTTTTATTTTTGACGGCTTCGTAAAGTCCAATATCTGCATTGCGAGCAATCTTTGAAGAATCTCACGTACACATAAGTACTATCAATTATTCAAAAATTGCTCGCGCCTGGATCTTGAACTTTTTTCTTTGCCGTCCAAAAACGACTGTTACAAAGCCGTCATTTTTTTTGCCCATATTGACCTAAGTCAAGGTTTGCATTTCATTTCCGGGGTAAAACAGCCTTAACCATGGACGAAGACTCTGTGTAACAATTAATAACAAAAAAAGGAGGCATCTCATGTTTTGTTTTCAGTGCGAACAGACGGCTAAAGGGGAAGGCTGCACAAAAATCGGTGTTTGCGGAAAGCAGCCCGATGTGGCGGAACTTCAGGATTTGCTGGTGTACGCGGTAAAAGGCCTGGCCCAGGTGGCCCTTGAAGGCAGAAAAGTGGGCGTCAGGGACCCGGAGACGGACCGTTTTGCATGTGAGGCCATGTTTTCCACTCTGACCAACGTGGATTTTGATCCGGAACGGCTTGCGGTGTTGGTCAACCGCTGCGTCGATTACCGGGAAGCGCTCAAGAAAAAGGTGGACGCGGCGGGCGGTTGGACCGATTACACCACCGGGCCGGCCACGTTTTCGCCGGGGGCAACCATTGATGAAATGGTCGCCCAGGGGGAGCAGTTCGGACCCGAGGTTGAAAAGGACAAAATTTCACAGGACATCCTGTCCCTCAAGGAAACCCTCACCTACGGCATCAAGGGCGTCTGCGCCTATGCGGATCATGCGGCCATTCTGGGCAAAACCGACGATGCGGTGTTTGATTTCGTATACGAGGGGCTTGCCGCCACCCTGGACGACAGCCTGGGTGTTGACGACTACCTGGGCCTGGTGCTCAAGTGCGGCGAGATCAACCTGAAGACCATGGCGTTGCTGGACGGCGCCAACACCGGCGCTTACGGCAACCCCGTACCCACCGCGGTGCCGCTCGGCGCAAAAAAGGGCAAGGCTTTGCTGGTTTCAGGCCATGATCTCAAGGACCTGGCGCAGATTCTCAAACAGACCGAAGGCAAGGGCGTGACCGTGTATACACACGGCGAGATGCTGCCCACCCACGGTTACCCGGAGCTGAAAAAATACCCGCATCTATACGGCCATTACGGCACGGCCTGGCAGAACCAGAAAAAAGAGTTCTCCGAGTTCCCCGGCGCCATCGTCATGACCACCAACTGTATCCAAAAGCCGCAGGATGCCTACCATGACAATATTTTTACCACCGGCCTGGTGGGTTGGCCCGGCGTGACGCACATCGGGGACAAGGATTTTACCCCGGCCATTGAAAAGGCCCTTGCCCTGCCCGGTTTCGATGCGGATACGGACAAGGGGACGGTCATGGTGGGGTTTGGCCACAACGCGGTCATGGGGGTTGCGGGAAAGGTGATCGAGGCCGTGAAAAACAAGGATATCCGGCATTTCTTCCTGGTGGCCGGCTGCGACGGGGCCAAGCCCGGGCGCAACTATTACACCGAGTTCGTTGAAAAGGTCCCGTCGGACTGCATCGTCATGACCCTGGCCTGCGGCAAGTTCCGCTTTTTCGACAAGCAGCTGGGGGATATCGGCGGCATACCGCGCCTGCTGGATATCGGGCAGTGCAACGATGCCTATTCCGCCATCAAGATCGCCTCTGCCCTGGCCGAAGCGTTCAACTGCGGGGTGAACGACCTGCCGTTGTCCATGATCCTTTCCTGGTATGAGCAGAAGGCCGTGGCCATCCTTTTGACGCTGCTTTACCTGGGTATCCGGGACATGCGCCTTGGGCCCAGCCTGCCGGCATTCATTTCGCCCAATGTACTCAATGTGCTGGTGGAAAAGTTTGACATCAAGCCCATTGCTACGCCGGACGAGGACCTCAAAGCGATCCTGGGCTAAAATTTATTGAAGCCATGCGGGCAGGAAAATGCCCGGATTAAAAGCGGGCGCCTGAAATATCAGGCGCCCGCTTTTTTGATCCGGCCTCAATCCCGGACATCTGACTGTGCTCCTGAGCGGATATCGGCCAAATGTCACTCGGATATCGCTTGCCGGCGGCCCCGGCTTGCCCTATAGTGTTTATGGGCGTATCAACGGGCGTTTTATCGGGATTACGACACCGGTCAGGGACCAGGCAGTCAAATGAAAGGAAGCGGGCATGAGTCATATTGACGGCATTGTTTCAGCGCAGCGGGCGTTTTTCAACGCCGGGAAAACCCGGGACGTTGACTTCCGGATCCGGCAACTCGGCATCCTTCGGCGGGCCTTGAAGGAAAATGAAAAACAGATCCTGGACGCCCTTTACGCGGACCTCGGAAAATCCGACTATGAAGCATACATGACAGAGGTCGGCATTGTTCTGGAAGACATCCGGTATTACCTGAAAAAAATCCGCCGGTGGGCCCGGCCGCGGCGGGTCAGGACCCCGTATTATCACCTGCCGGCGTCCAGCTGGATCTATCCCGAGCCATACGGCGTCGCGCTGATCATCGCCCCCTGGAACTATCCGTTTCAACTGGCCGTCGCCCCCCTGGTGGCGGCGGTTTCCGCTGGAAACTGCGCGGTGATAAAACCGTCGGAGTTTTCGGTGAGCACATCCCAGGTGCTTGCGGATCTGGCCCGTCGGTATTTCGACCCGGCATTTATCGGGGTGGTGACCGGCGATGTGGCGGTAAGCAAGGCCCTGCTGGCTGAGAAATTCGACAAGATTTTTTTTACCGGCAGCCCCGGCGTGGGGCGCATTGTCATGGGAGCGGCTGCCAGGCACCTGACCCCGGTCACCCTCGAGCTGGGCGGAAAAAGCCCCTGCATCGTGGAAAAGGATGCGGATATTCCGCTTTCCGCAAAACGGATCGCTTCCGGAAAATTCATCAATGCCGGGCAGACCTGTATCGCCCCGGATTACCTGCTGGTGCAGCGGTCAGTCCGGGATTCGCTCGTGGATGAGATTCAGGGACATATTCGTAAGTTTTTTGGTGAAAATCCCGCTGAAAGTAAAGTGTATCCCCGGATTATAAACAAAAATCATCTTGAGCGGCTTTCAGGGCTGGTGGAGGGGGCAACACTCATCTGCGGGGGCGACCATGACCCGGAAACCTTGTATTTTGCGCCCACTTTGGTTGAGGGCACGGATTTGTCCCACCCCATCATGCAGGAAGAAATATTCGGGCCGATTCTGCCGGTCCTGACCTACGACACCATCACGGAGGTCATCGACATGGTCAATTCCCGGCCCAAACCGCTTGCCCTCTACCTGTTCACGGGTGATGCGGGCAAGGCAAAGGCGGTCATGAATAAAACCGCTTTCGGCGGCGGCTGCGTCAACGACACCCTGATCCATTTCGCGACCCCGCACCTGCCCTTCGGCGGGGTGGGCAACAGCGGCATGGGCAGTTATCACGGGAAGTTCGGTTTCGATACGTTCACCCATTATAAGGGCATCATGAAAAACACGTTTCATGTCGATCTCCCGTTTCGCTATCCGCCCTTTTTCAAGTATATCAACCTGCTGAAGAAGGTGCTGCGTTAAAACACAGAAGGGTTCGGGTTATTGCGAAAAGGCATTCTATTTGGTGGTCACCACGGGGCAGTGGGCCTGCAGGATAACATACTGCGCAATCGACCCGAAAAGGAGTTTTCCCACTTTTGATCGCTGCCGTATGCCGATAATGATTTCATCCATGTTATTCTCTTCGGCCCACTGCACAAGGTCTTCTTCGGGTGCCAGTCCGCGGACAAGGAAATGGGCTTCGCAGGCAATGCCTTCTTTTTCTAATTTTTCAAGGGCCGACTGATGCGCTTCCTCTATCTTGTTGATGTCGTCCTGCTCATTCTTGGTCCCTTTTTCCATGGAGGCAACCAGGAAAATCTTGCCGTTGAGCATTCTGGCGTGCTGGATTGCAAGGTTCAGCGCCTGGCGGGAAGAACGGGATCCTGTGTAGCATACCATTATTTTCATGCCTGCATCTCCTTTGATTGGATCGGTTGGTCATCCGGCGGCATTGCCGTTTCAATACCTTATTATAAGCATAATTTTTTATAATATATGATTTTTCGGGATCTGTATAGATATGTTTTACGACGGGAAGCGGCTTGACAGGGGTATGATCAGGCAGTAAAAGGTAAAATTGTCAATGCCGTTCACAACCCCCTGCCTATATTGCAGACTGACAAACAGTTCAAATGCGTGAAAGGGCTAATGCAATGAAAATATTGGTTGTCAATGGAAACCCGAAAAAAACAGGGTTTTTAGCCGCTGCCACGGAACTTGCGGTGAAGCGGCTTTCCGGCCAGGGGGTTGAAGCACCGCTGGTGGCGCTTGGGGACGCGCACATACAGGACTGCATAGGCTGCTTCCAGTGCCTCAAGACTGGCAAGTGCAGTATCGGAGACGGCATGGACGACATCGTTTC